>CAJORE010000176.1 GCA_905236595.1 uncultured Selenomonadaceae bacterium
AGCACCACTACGCTTCGTCGTCATTCCAAATCTTCCGAAAAAATCCCTCGGCAATGGCACGAACTCATTTATGCAGCGTTTCCTTAAGGCGTCTACCATTTACTTGATAAACGTGCTATAATCTCGTTTGCCATTAACGATTACGCTTATTCTTCGGAGACAACATGACCTACAACGAAGCTTTAACCTATCTTCAAGACTTAACGTCCTTTGGTGTCAAACCCGGCTTGTCACGCATTACGGCGCTTCTTGACGGCTTAGAAAATCCGCAACAAAATTTTCGCGCCATCCATATAGCCGGAACCAATGGCAAAGGCTCGGTGGCGACAATGATTGCCGCCGGCCTGACAAATTCATCATGCACCACGGGGCTTTTTACATCGCCGCATTTGACCGATTACACGGAACGGATGAAATTAAACGGGCAGGACATAAGCCGGGACGAATTTGCCGCCGTCATCGCCGATACGGCACGAGCGGCAAAGGCATTATCCCCAAATGACCCGCCGACCCAATTTGAAGTATTGACGGCGGCAGCCTTTCTCTTCTTCTCCCGCGCCGGGGCGGAATATGCCGTCATTGAAGCGGGGCTTGGCGGCTTGCTTGATTCCACCAACGTCATTGCGCCGTTGATTACGGTCATTACCAACGTAACCAACGACCACGCCGAATATTGCGGCGGTACGCTTGCGGGCATCGCCGAACATAAATCGGGGATCATCAAGGAAGGCATCCCGGTGGTGACGGCGGCCAAAGATATGCCCCTTGCCGTCATACGACAAAAAGCCGACGAAAAAAATGCCGACGTATTCACATTGGGCGAAGACTTTGCCGCTTCATTCGTCAACACGGACGGCAAAACGCAAAGCATATCTTTTTCATCGAATCTGTTGGGAATACATGATCTTAACTGCAACCTTTCCTTGTTGGGCGCAAACCAAATCGACAACGCCGCCTTGGCGCTAATGACAACCGCCATCTTGCACAATATGGACGAGCGCATAATCCGCGAAACGGTGACTGCCGCATTAAGCACCGTAAGCTGGCCCGGTCGATTTGAACGATTCACTCTCGCATCGCAAGACATTATCATTGACGGAGCGCATAACGCTGCCGGCGCCGTATCGCTAAGAAAAAATTTAGACATTTATTGTCCGTCCCCGCGACGTGTTTTTGTTTTGGGCATCTTAAAAGACAAAGAGGCCGATGTTATACTGGGCGAACTGGTTCGCACCGACGATGTTGTAATAACCACCGCGCCTTTTTCCCAAAGAGCGTTGACTGCCCAAGAACTTGCCGCCAAAGCGCTCAAATGCACCGAATTTGTCGAAGCAAAAGACGATCCCGCCGAAGCGCTCAAAAGAGCGCTGACGATTGCCGCCGACGAATTGCCGGTTGTTTGTGCCGGATCGCTGTACCTAATCGGGGCATTGCGCAATATAATAATCGGCAAGTAAAAACACCGTGCCGCTTTCCGCTCTGTTGTCACGGGAAACGACACCCACAAACGGGTATGGGGATATTCCCCAGAAGTTGCATAAAGATTTTTTGGACACTTTTGCCGCAGGATTTTTCGGCGGCAAAAGAAGGCGAAACAACATGACAAACTCTAAAGATCGACACACCGAAGGATTCAGCCCGGTTATTGACGAATTGCGGCGACGGCGCCGAAAGAAAAATTTTACCAAATGGATATTCCGTGCTGTTTTGGCCGAAGCATTTTTTACGGCGATTTCACCGACAGCGGCAACCGTTGCCCTCGTATTTGGTGCGTTGTTGCTGTTTATGCGCTTTTATTCGTTGCGGGATATTCCCTTTGTCAATCTTCCTTTTGATGTGCCGGCGTTGCTTTTTTTTGTGTTCGGCGCAATCAGCATCTTCATATCGCCGGATATGGCCTTCAGTTTTTATAATTGGTACAATTTGGCGGGAGTGTATGCCCTCACCTATCTTTTGGTCGGGCAAGGGATATTTGAAGCCGCACAAGTGCGCAAAATTTTGCTTGCTCTCTTTTGCGGCGCCGCATTATCCATCCTCTACGGTTTTTTTCAATACATTTTCGGCGTTTCCGACGTAACCGAAGAAATGCGTTGGGTGGACGGCGCGGCCTTCCCGGAAATAACCGCCCGTATCTATTCCACCTGGGGCAATCCCAATATATTCGCCGGTTATTTGGACATGATTATCCTGATAGCTTTGGGCTTTTGGAACGAAAGCACCGACAATCGCCCAAAGAAGATTTTTCTTGCCTCGTTCATGCTTATCGGCGTCCTCGCCCTGATTCTCACCTACTCTCGCGGCGCCATTATTTCTCTTGCCGTTGTCTTTGCCATATACGGCATAATGCGCGACCGACGTCTGCTGGTTGCCGCTCTTTGCGTCGGTGTCGGTTTAATCTTGTTTGACACGACGCTGGCAGCGCGATTTATCGGCAGTCTGCACGGCTACGACTCGTCTTCGGCATTGCGTTTTGCTCTGTGGGACAGCACCCTTACCATGATTGCCGACCATCCCATATTCGGTATCGGCTGGGGAGCATATTTCAAAGTTTACCCGGAATATGACTACTTTGTGCAAAATCCCGACGTGGTAATTTACCACGCGCATAATTTGTACTTAAATTACGCCGCCGAAATCGGTGTCATAGGCGCGGCAGCTTTTTGCTGGTTCTTATTCGGCACCATCAAATTGGCCTTTAATCAAACATCACTGACCATAAAAACAACCGACTTCTCTTTGCCGACAATGTACGACGGTTTTGTCGCCAGAATAAAAACTTCGGTCATCGACAACATCTCTTTTGCCGAAAAAAACAACCCTGACGATGAGCCGGAACTTTCGCCGTTGTTGCAGAAACTTGCCGCCGAACATAGCGACACCCCCAACAATAACACCGCCGATAAAAATGCCATTGACGCAAAAGGTGCCGCCGTTGACTCGGCATACCACAACGTTTCGGTTCCCGCGACAATGAACGCCGCAGAGCCAATCGAGGCTGCGGCCACCATATCCCTCTCTTCGGAGGACAAAACGCTAAACGAAGCGGCCATAACGTCGTCAAAATATCCCACAGCTCTGACGGAAACGGCAACGAGCGCCGTAAACGCCGCTCTCGTCGAAACAGCCGCCACCGTTGTTATCGACAAAGAAAGTCCGTGCGTAGCCCTTATCGAAAGCGCAACGACGGCTACGGAGACGAGAGAAACCGCCATATCGTTGCCGCTTCTTTTGACCGACGACGATACCCCCAAGGAAATGACCCTGTCGGAAGCAATAGCCGTTGCCAAAGCAATAACCCGCGCCCATGATGCCGCAAGGCTCGTAACAACAATTGAAGAATTAAATGACGAAGTTGCAAACAATGCCGTAACGGATATGACGCACACCGAAGCATCAACCGCTTCGCAAAATATTGAAACCGAAACGACGGCAACCGATGAAGACGACGCCGAAACCGAAAACGAAAACGACGAACAAACAACATCCGGCGAATCAGACGAATCAAATGCACCTTCCGACAACCGTCACCCGACTATACAACTCACCGATATTACCGCGACGCATACCAACAAATATCTCCTAACCAAACAAGAGGAACGCAACGAAACGGCGGCGAATTCACCGACAACAACACCGCAAAATTGGCGTGATGCCCTGACATGGGACGATGAACAAATAAAGCACGGCCTAACCGCCGGCATTGCCTTGGCCTTTGTTTCCGTCGCCCTGAACGGCATAACCGATGACTTGTTGTTTAACATTCCGACGTCGATGTTGTTTTGGTTCTTAGCGGCATTAGTGGCGGTAATAAATGCGGATGACGAAAACTTTGCCGAGGAATGAACCATGAAATTGCCAACACTTAACCGCACGCAAATTACCCAAGAGACAGCCTTCAAAGTCGTCGCTCCCTTTGCCCCGATGGGTGATCAGCCAAAAGCCATCGCCGACTTGACGGGCGGCATACAGAACGGTCAATCGGCGCAAGTCTTGTTGGGAGCAACCGGGACGGGCAAAACTTACACCATCGCCAAGGTAATCGAACAAGTCCAAAAACCCACCCTCGTCATAGCGCATAACAAAACTCTCGCGGCGCAATTAGCCGCAGAATTCAAGGCGTTTTTTCCTCATAATTACGTCGGTTATTTCGTCAGCTACTACGATTATTATCAACCGGAGGCATACATTGCCGCTACCGACACCTACATCGAAAAAGATTCGGCCATAAACGACGAAATCGACGAATTGCGCCATAGCGCCACTTGCTCCCTTTTTGAACGCAAAGACGTCATAATCGTGGCCAGCGTCAGTTGCATTTACGGCTTGGGATCGCCGGAAAGTTATCATGCGCTGGTTCTCTCTCTTCATAAAGGGCAAATCAAAAAACGCAGCGAAATTCTGCAAAAGCTAATCGCCATTCAATACGAACGAAACGACATCGCTTTTGAACGCGGTACGTTTCGCGTGCGCGGTGACGTCATTGAGGTATACCCGGCCGGATTTAACAATCGCGGCGTACGCATCGAGCTGTTTGGCGACGAAATTGAGCGCATTGTCGAGTTCGAGGTTTTGACCGGGGAAATTTACGGCGAACGAACCCATGCCATGATTTTTCCCGCCAGTCATTACGTCACCGCCGACGATGACCGCGAACGGGCAGTCAAAAGCATAACCTCCGAATTGGCCGAACAAATCGCCAGGTTCCGTGCGCAAAACAAATTGGTCGAAGCTCAACGTCTCGAACAACGTACCAATTATGATTTAGAAATGATGGCCGAAGTAGGCTATTGCTCCGGCATCGAAAACTATTCCCGCCACTTGACGGGACGCAATGCGGGGGAACCACCGTACACGCTCCTTGACTATTTCCCCGATGATTTTCTTATCGTCGTAGACGAATCCCATGTTACATTGCCGCAACTTCGTGCCATGAACGCCGGCGATCGTTCGCGCAAAACCTCTTTGGTCGAAAACGGATTCCGCTTGCCATCCGCTTTTGACAACCGTCCCTTGACCTTTGATGAATTTTGTGCGAGAATCAATCAGGTGATATATGTTTCGGCAACTCCCGGCGATTATGAGCTTAATGCGGCGCAACAAGTCACCGAACAGATAATCCGCCCAACCGGTCTGCTGGATCCTCAGGTGGAAGTTCGCCCTCTGACCGGGCAAATCGACGATCTCCTATCCGCCATAAACGAGCGCACCAAAGCCCACGAACGCACATTGGTCACCACGCTCACCAAAAAAATGGCGGAAAATTTAACCGAATACCTGACGGAAGCGGGCATCAAAGTACGCTACCTGCACTCGGACATAGCGACAATCGAACGTGCCGAAATTATACATGACTTACGCGCCGGCGTTTTCGATGTTTTGGTGGGCATAAACCTTCTGCGCGAGGGATTGGATATGCCCGAAGTCTCATTGATTGCCATATTGGATGCCGACAAGGAAGGGTTCTTGCGCTCCGACACGTCACTTATCCAGACAATCGGCCGTGCCGCACGCAATGAACACGGTACGGTCATACTGTACGCCGACCACATCACGGACTCCATGCGCCGCGCCATGGACGAAACCAAGCGCCGCCGCAACATTCAAGAAGAATACAATCGCACCCACGGCATAACTCCCAAAACAATCGTCAAGCCCGTCACCCCGCTTATCGAACTGACACTGAAAAAAGACGGCACCAAAAACAATGCCAACACCAATAAGAAAAAACTTTCCAAAAAGGAAAAAGAAAATTTGGCCGCAACACTCATAAAGGAAATGCAGCAGGCTTCACGGGAGCTTAATTTTGAACGTGCCGCCGAATTAAGGGATATGATTGTCGAATTGACCGGCGCCATGCCGCAAAAGAAAAAACAACCGAAAATGTCAGATAGGGTACAGTAACCACAAAAAATTGCGGGCGTTGGTTCCTCCATTCCAAGGAGCGGAGGAACCAGAATCGACCGACTTTTTGTTTACTGTGATACCGTACAAACAGGCGATGACAAAAAATGAAAAAACCAAAGATTGTCATAAGCGACAAAGTAAAGACATTGGTAGTCTGTGCCGCAGGTATTTACGGCGTTATCGTAGTTTCGGCGCTTATTGTATATCTCATGATGCCCTATGTGGTGCCGGAAGGAACGTTGCCTAATGTCGCCGCAGCGGAAACAGCCGACCGAAACGCCACAACCGACGATACCGCCAAAGAAAAAACAACTGCCGAACTCTTGAAGGATTTACCAAAAGAAACTCCGCCCGAAAAAACCGATGCCGAAAAAGAGAAGGAAGAGCGGGAAAAACAAGCGGCCAAAGAACGCGCCGAACAAAACAGCGAACGCATCAAGCAACAAACTGCCGCCACATGGGGCAACGACCGTAATTTTCGTGAACTGCAAAAAGGCATGAAGGAAACGGTTCGCGGCAATGTCACATTCTACACCCACAATTACAGCAATAAGCCGCCCAGCGGTGTTTACATCCGCCCGTTTGTCATAAAAGGAAAAGAAAACGCCATCTTGAAAAATGACGTTTATTATTATGTATCAACCGATGACAGCGACTTCGGTTGGATTCACGGCGATACGGTAACAATTACCGCCGACGGCGCAACGATTGTTTGGAATTTTGACCCGCAGAAACGCCGCGACAAATTGGCCAAAACGGCGGAAGAGATAACGGAACACTATGTAGAGACAGCTTCCGACGCTCGCATTGCCGACCTGAAGGCTATCGGCAACGCCGGTTCGGTAAGCGTTTATTACTACAGCAACGAAACAGGCAAAGGACGCAGTTCGCCAATGTCCCGTGAAAACATTCGCCACATCAAAGATATGGTGAAGTTGTACGAACTGTTCACCGGCACGGGACAAACCGCCGCCGCCAACTGATACCGGTGATACGGACAAGAGGGCGATATATAAGGAAATACTGCATAAATGAGTTCGTGCCATTGCCGAGGGATTTTTTCGGCAGACAAGGAATGACGACGAAGCGTAGTGGTGC
>CAJORE010000177.1 GCA_905236595.1 uncultured Selenomonadaceae bacterium
CCGAAACTCTATCCGACGAACAAACAAACGTAATCATCGACACATTAAAAATTACCGAAAAAAAATCAACCGAGGAGAGATTGACAATGGAAAAAGAAATTGTTATCGACGGCATGATGTGCGCTCATTGCCAAAAGCATGTGACCGAGGCGCTTTTGGCAATGGACGGTGTAAAGGCGGTAACGGTAAGCTTGGAAAACAAAACGGCTCACCTGTCGCTTGAACACGATATTGCGACGAGCGAGTTTGAACGCGTAATCAGCGATGCCGGGTACACGTTAGTCAAATGAGCATTGCCACGGAAATTGTTTTTGCGGACACCAAACGTCTAACATTTGGTAAAGGAACGTTGGTCATGGGCATACTGAACGTAACCGACGATTCTTTTTCCGACGGCGGACAATTTAACAGCAAGGAACGCGCCATCGAACATATGCAGGCCATGGTGGAGGCCGGAGCCGCCATTATCGACGTAGGCGCGGAATCAACCCGTCCCGGCGCAAAACCTGTTTCGGCTGATGAAGAGACAGAGCGCCTGTTGCCCATACTTAAGGAGCTTGTGCCGCTTTGTCCCGTACCGTTGTCGGTCGACAGCTACCACGCGTCAACAATTCAAGCAGCACTTCAATGCGGAGCTAACATCGTCAACAGCGTCGGCGGCCTTATATGCCATGGCGAAACATTATCGGCGGCGGCGGCGATTGCGGCCAAATTTAATGCGCCGCTTATTGCCACGCACGGCGGTGACATTTCGTCAACGGCTTCGACGGACATCGTCGCCGACATCGAAGATTTTAGCAACTGCGCCGTTAAAATAGCCCAAGCCGCCGGATTAAGTACAGCCAAAAATTTACTGTGGCTTGATCCCGGCATAGGATTTACCGACAAATCAACGGCGCAAAATTTACGGATTGTAAAGCACTTACCGCGCCTCGTCAAAACAAAATTACCGTTGGTCGTCGGCGCATCACGCAAGCGCTTCATTGGCGAAGTGTTGAACTTGCCGGTAAATGAACGCGAAGAAGGCTCCCACGCCATAGCGGCGGCGGCCACATTGGCGGGCGCCGCTATAGTGCGCGCCCATGATGTGACGGGTACGGTACGGGTCTGCCGTATGCTAAATGCGGTAAATGCGGCATGAAGATAAATAACGGGTACCGATAATACTGTTCATGTATCGCTGTCTAAAAATTTTAGTTATCAGATGTTTCCCAAACGGAGGATTGTCATGCCTCACCGACAAAATTGTTTCAACCACCAAAAACTTGACATATTGGAACTGAAAGGTATGCGCTTTATCGCTTGTCACGGTTGTTTGCCGGAAGAAAAAACGACACCTCAACCTTTCATCATTGATGCCACCTTGTTTTTGTCGCTGAAAGCGGCCGGCGAAAGCGATGACATAGATGCGACGGTCGACTACCCAAAAATTTATACCGTCGTGGAAAAAATCATTATGGGTACCTCGGTAAAACTCATTGAGACCTTAGCGGAAAAAACGGCTACCGTTATCTTAGATACCTTTGCGCCGGTACAACGCGTCAAGATAACCGTTCACAAACCCGAATCTCCGCTTACCGAGCACCTAAGCGATGTCCAAGTCACAATATTCCGCGACAGGAATGTACCGCCGCCCGACGAAGCCAACTTACGGAGATAAATCATGCGCGACTGTTATTTGAGTTTGGGCGCCAACATTGGCGAACGTGAAGCGGCGATACGCGCAGCGTTTGAAGATTTGTCATCACTCCCCGCGACGGAACTTACGCGAATTTCTTCATTCTACGAAACTGCACCGTGGGGCAAAACGGATCAACCATCCTTTGTCAACGCCGCCGCCAAAATAATTACCGAATTATCCCCCGAAGAACTGCTGAATGCGTTGCACGCCATCGAAGAAAAATTGGGACGGGTTCGTCATGAAAAATGGGGCGTACGCAAAATTGACATCGACATATTGCACATGGACGGCATCGAACGCAATACACCGGAACTGACTTTGCCGCATCCCTATATGTTCAAACGACGCTTCGTGCTTGTTCCGTTGGACGAGATAGCGCCGTTTGCCGTCATTTGCGGCAAGACCGTAAAACAACATTTGCTGTGTTGTCCGGATATGGGCTATGTTCGCAAAATGCCCGGCAGTCCTCGGGATTTTCGTTGCGCCATAATCGTCTGTATCGACGAAAATTGGGGCATAGGCAAAGACAACCAACTGTTGTTTGACCTGCCGGAAGACAAAGCTATGTTCAAAGAAAAAACCCTCGGTCAAACAATCGTAATGGGGCGCCGCACGTTGGACACCTTGCCGAAACGCCGTCCCCTTAAAGGACGCTACAATATCGTTTTATCTACGACTTTGCCGGAAGCGGAAGATTTTGCCGTCTGCAACACGCTTGATGACGTGTTTAGCTGTTTGTCCAAAAAATTCGATCGCAAAGTCTTTATAATCGGCGGCAGCAAGGTTTTTCGAACATTTTTGCCCTACGTCACCGACGCCTATGTGACCAAAGTTCACGAACAAAAGGCGGCGGATGCATTTTTACCGGATTTAACCCAACATGATTTCATTTTGCAATCGCGTAAAGCAGCTGCCGAAAACGTCGGCGGTAAGTACGAGTTCTTGCACTACGTTAAGGGCTGAGAAAGGAATTATTGCCATGGAATTGCCAAGCAGTTGGGTGCCGTATTTGGGTCGCGAAATGAAAGAGCCGTATTTTTTGCGTCTAATCGCATTTTTGGAAAAAGAAAAAGCCGCGCACCATCCTATATACCCTCCGGAAGAAAAAATTTTCAACGCCTTTGCCCTGACCGACTTTAACGACGTCAAAGCGGTAATCGTCGGGCAGGATCCCTACCATAACGAAAACGAAGCAATGGGACTGTCGTTTTCTGTACCCGTCGGTCAAGCCGTCCCGCCGTCACTTGTGAACATCTACAAAGAATTGAATTCGGATTTGGGCTGTTCCATACCTGCTTGCGGCGATTTAACAAAGTGGGCAAAAGAAGGCGTCTTGCTGTTAAACGCCGTACTTACCGTAAACGGCGAACAAAAAGCGGCCTCCCATGCCGGTATCGGTTGGGAGCGGTTCACCGATAAAGCGATTTCACTTTTGGGCAGACGCGACAAACCGACAGCTTTTATTTTATGGGGACGCTATGCACAAAAAAAACGGTCGCTGATAAACCCCAAAAAACATCTCATCATCGAATCGGCGCACCCGTCACCTTTATCGGCGCAGAACGGCTTTTTCGGCTCGCATCCTTTTTCGCGGGTCAACAATTTTTTGCGCGAACATGGCATCGATCCCATCGATTGGCAATTATAAGGAAATACTGCATAAATGAGTTCGTGCCATTGCCGAGGGATTTTTTCGGCAGACAAGGAATGACGACGAAGCGTAGTGGTGC
>CAJORE010000178.1 GCA_905236595.1 uncultured Selenomonadaceae bacterium
GCACCACTACGCTTCGTCGTCATTCCTTGTCTGCCGAAAAAATCCCTCGGCAATGGCACGAACTCATTTATGCAGTATTTCCCTAAAGAAAAACGTTTTTGTCCGGCAGTATGTCGTCCTCCTTACGGTTTTATCATGTCCAAGTTGTTTTCGTCGACAATAAACGGAACGCATAAATAGGCCGGTACGACGATTTGCCCGTTGTTGTACGTCGTTACATCGTTGATGTCGGGTTGGGTTCCTTCGACAACCGCTTTAATCATCCGTACGCATTTGCCGGCTAAATCCGCCGGGTTTTTGTAAATGGTGAAGGTTTGCTTGCCGGCTTTTATGTTTGTTATCGCCGTTGCATCGCCGTCTTGCCCGGTAATGAGCGGCGTGCCTTGCGCGTAACCCGCTTCGTCAAGAGCCGTTATGATGGCGTTGGCCACATTGTCGTTGGGCGCCAGCACCGCATCCAAGGGGGCGCCTTCGCTGTAATGATCGTTATAAATGCGTGTCATGCGTTGTTTGGCATTTTGCGGATTCCAATCTTTGGTGGCGGTTTGTTCAAAACTCGTTTCCAATGTCGGGCAGATTAACTGTCCGTTGTCGATGTAGGGACGCAAAATTTTCATTGCCCCGTCGTAAAAAAGATGCGCGTTGTTGTCGGCGGGATCGCCGGCAAAAATTTCGATGTTGTAGCCGCCGGCGCCGCTTTTCAAATTCAGTTTGGCTTCGATGTATTGCCCCATGGCCTCGCCAACCGCCTCATTGTCCCACGAAGCGTAATAACTTACGGCATCGGTGTCCATCACCAACCGATCATAGGCAATGACGGGGATGTTTTTCTCCTTGGCCTCGCGGAGAGTATCTTTCAGCGCTGTGCTGTCCACGGCGCCGATCACCAAACAACCGGGCTCCGTGTCAATCATTTCGGCAAGTTGTTTTTTTTGTTCGTCGGCGGAATCGGCAAATGCCAAATCCACGACGTAACCTTCGGCCTGCAATGTATTTCGTATCGTTTCGCCGTTGCGTTGCCAACTGGCCGACGAATTGGCAAAACCGACGGCAACGCGCCGCAATCCTTTGTTGTCGCCGCAACCCATGGTCATCGCCAAAAGCGCGACGAGACACAGGCAACCGACAAAACGCAATATGTTGTTCATGACCACCGAAAACCCCTCAAATCTTGAATTTAGAAGTCGATGCGGTAAGCTCTCCGGCAAGCTCGGCCAGTTTTTGCCCCGTGGCGGCAATTTTATCCATGGTCAGGGCTTGGGCGCGTGTGGCGGAAGAAACAAGCCCGGCTTCGTTGGAAACGCCGTGCCCGGCGATGTTGATGCTTTCCATCAATTCGACCAAGGCACCGGCCTTTTCGGCACCGACCTTGGCGTCCGCCAAAATATCCTCGGCGTGTGTCGTAAGCTCGCCGACGGCGTCGGCAATTTTTTGGAAGGCGCTGCCGGCTTTGGCCACCACCACCTTGCCGTTATCGACGTATTCCTTGCCGTTTTGCATACGTTCGACGGCTTCGCCCGTCTCTTGTTGAATGGAGCTTATGAGGGCGGCGATTTTTTGCGCCGCTTCCCCCGACCCTTCGGCAAGCTTTCGGACTTCGTCGGCGACGACGGCAAAACCTTTGCCCGCCTCGCCGGCGCGTGCCGCTTCGATGGCGGCATTTAACGACAAAAGATTGGTTTCTTCGGCGATTCCGCTTATGGTGTCGCTGATCATGCCGATTTCATTTGAGCGATCGGCAAGACTTTGGATAACGTTGGCGGAATTGGTCACCGATTCGGCGATTTCTTCCATTTGGTTGACGGCACCGGCAATGGCTTCGCGACCCAAGTTGGCGATGCGTTCGACATCGCGTGCCGCTTCGGCGGAGGCGGAGGCTTTTTCGGCAAAGCCGCCCAAACTCGCCGCCATGTCGTGAATGTCGGCGGTGGATTCGTTGACGGATTGGTCTTGTTTTCCGGCGCTTTGAGCCATATTGTCGATACTGCCCGCGACCTTGTTGGTGGCGTTCAAAGATTCTTGCGCGTTGTCCGTCAAGATGTTGGCATATTCGGCGACCTTGTTGGCCGTGACGTGGATTTTTTCGATTAGGCCGCGCAAATTTTTTATCGTATCGGCGTAAGCGCCCGTCAACATACCGAACTCGTCTTGAGTCTGTGCTTTAACTTCGACGGTTAAATTGCCGCCCGAAACTTCTTGCGACACATTAAGCAAATATTGAATGGAGTTATATATTGACGCACTAAGGTACCGCGCCATGAACAACGATAAGCCGATGACGAACAAAATGCCGATGATGAGCGTGCATTTTACGGTTTCATAACGCGCCGAGGCCGCTTTCATTTCGTCGTGAATAAAATCTTTTCGCGAATCGAGCAACCGATCCATGGTTTTTGACAAGCGGTCGTAGCGTTCGGC
Organism: uncultured Selenomonadaceae bacterium; assembly: GCA_905236595.1. GTDB lineage: Bacteria > Bacillota > Negativicutes > Selenomonadales > Selenomonadaceae > CAJORE01. The sequence continues at coordinate 2,419 of CAJORE010000178.1, forward strand.
GGAACCGTCGAGGAGGATAAGCGCTTGTTCGCGGTCGCCGTCCTGCGCCAAAGCAACAATTTGCGCCGAATTTTTTTTGTATTCTTGCCAATCGTCAAGGAGCGCCGCCAAATCGTCGGCGGCTTGCCCGGTCAAGCGACTTTCGGCGGCTTTGAAAGTGACGTCCAACTGGTCGGCGAGTTTTCGCGCCGTTTGCGCCGCATGGATACGGTTTGACAACGTCGTTGCCGTTACCACGGCATATTCGTCTTGACGGTACTCGGCAAAGTGGGTGTTCACCGCCGACGCTTCCAAGGCCGTCGAGAGATGTTCGCCGGCGATGCGCATGGCGCCGTCGTTTATGCTGCCCAATCCGTAGCCCGAATAGAGGCCGCTGGCGGCAAAAATCACCGTCAAAATGCCAAAGACGGCCAATAATTTTTGTTTTATGCTAAGCGTGTCCAAATCGAAGTCTCCTTTGTTGCGCCGTAAGAGTTACCGTATGAAATCACGGAAAATTTTTCGTTTCGTTCTCGATAATATTAGGAAATTTTCGGCAAAATCCTGCTTTTTGGCAAAACAAAAAAAGAAAAAATCTTTGCGGCAGGATAAACGGGAAAAAAGCCGAATAAACTTGGGTTATAATGAACGCGCCGAAGCAAACAAACATTTTTGATAAAAACAACAGTGAGGTAGATGATACAATGAGCGTTTTGGTCACGGGCGTAACCGGGCAGTTGGGGTTTGACGTAATGCGCGAATTGTCGCGGGTCGGTATCGAAGCGGAGGGTGCTGCGCGTCGTGATTTCTCCCTGACGGACGAAGCTGCCGCCCGGCGTTTCATAACGGCGGTAAAGCCGTCGGCGGTGGTGCATTGTGCGGCGTATACGGCGGTGGACAAAGCCGAGGATGAAGAACGGACGGCTTTTGCGGTAAATGCCGAAGGGACGCGCAACATCGCCAAAATTTGTCGTGACATCAACGCGAAACTTATCTACATCAGCACCGATTACGTTTTCCCCGGTGACGGCGAATATTTTTACGAGACGCCCGATCCGAAAGATCCGCAAAATGTTTACGGACGATCAAAATTGGCGGGGGAATACGCCGTCATTGAAACCTTGGCCGAGTATTTCATCGTGCGCATATCGTGGGTTTTTGGCATCAACGGCAAAAATTTCGTGCGTACCATGCTTGATTTAAGCCAAACCCATGAGGAATTGAAAGTGGTTGACGATCAAGTGGGTTCGCCGACGTATACGGCGGATTTGGCGCATCTGTTGGTAAATATGGTTAAGAGCGATCGCTACGGTGTTTATCATGCCACTAACGAAGGAATTTGTTCGTGGGCGCAGTTCGCCGAAGAAATTTTCCGCCAAAGCGGCAGAAAAACTCGCGTCGTTCCCGTGCCGTCGGCGGCTTATCCCACCAAAGCCAAGCGCCCGTTAAACTCGCGCTTGTCCAAAAATTCCCTTGATGCGGCCGGCTTTGCACGTCTGCCTCATTGGAAAGATGCGCTTGGACGCTACCTTATCGAGTTGAGTGCAAATCCCGCGCAAGAATTGTAAAAAGTGTGACGAGAAACAATGCATATTGTGTTAATCGAGCCGGAAATACCCGGCAATACCGGCAACATCGCCCGTTTGTGTGCCGCGACGGGTGCCGAGCTTCACTTGGTAAAGCCGTTGGGCTTTATAATCGACGACAAGCACCTAAAACGGGCGGGGCTTGACTATTGGCATTTGGTAAAAGTTTCCGTCCATGAAAATTTTGCCGAAGTCGAAACGTTGCTTAGCGGCAAGCAGTTTTGGTTCTCATCGACGAAAGCGGCCAAATTTCACACCGAAGTTCGTTATACCGCCGACGATGTTATATGTTTCGGCAAGGAGACGGCGGGTATCGACGAAAAAATTTTGCGGGCGCACGTTGACGAATGTATACGGATTCCAATGGTAAAGGATGCCCGCTCGCTTAATCTCGGCAATTCCGTTGCCGTCGTTTTGTATGAGGCGTTACGTCAAACCGGGTTTGGCGGTTTATGTTGAAGGCGGAGACAATGAATTTTTTTGATGAAGCGCAAATGTTGCTACCGGCGGGGGCAATCGTAAAAAATGCGCCCATGAAGGATTATACCACTTTCAAAATCGGCGGCGCGGCGGATTATCTTATTATGCCGCGTTCCGTCAAAGACGTGCAAGAAATTTTCCGGTTGCTTAATAAATATCAAGTGCCGCATATTCTGTTGGGGAACGGATCGAATGTTTTGGTGCGCGACAAGGGAATACGCGGTGCGGTGATAAAATTCGGCGGAGCCTTCGGCGAAATCCGCCGCACGGGCGAACATGAGTTGCTTGTCGGCGCCGGGGTTCTTTTGAAAGACGCCGCCGAATTTGCCGCCGCCAATTCGCTGTCGGGTCTGGAGTTTGCCATCGGCATACCGGGAAGCATCGGCGGGGCGGTGTTTATGAATGCGGGCGCTTATGACGGCGAGATGAAAAACGTTGTGGCCTCCGTTACGTCGGTCGGTAAGACGGGAGAGATTTTGTCGCGCCGGGGCGAGGACGTTGCCCTTTCGTATCGGCACAGCATCTTCCAGGAGAACGGCGAAGCTATTTGCGAAGTGACTTTGGCATTGACGCCGGGCAACGAACGGGAAATTCGCGACAAAATGGCGGATTACACGGCGCGTCGCGAGAGCAAGCAACCGTTGACAATGCCCAGCGCCGGCAGCACGTTTAAGCGCCCCAAGGGTTATTTTGCCGGAACGCTCATTGATCAGACGGGGCTTAAAGGATTTTCCGTGGGCGATGCTCAAGTCAGCGAAAAACACGCCGGTTTTGTGGTCAACAAGGGGAACGCCACCGCCGCCGACGTACTGAAACTTATCGAAGAAGTGCAAAAGCGCGTATATGCCGCCCACAAGGTGCGGCTTTTCCCCGAAGTGCGCATTATCGGCGAGGAGTGAGCGTGATATGAGCAAGTTTGCAGTAAGAAACGATATGTTGGCACAATTTGTTGCGGCAAAACCTTTGTCCGTTGTTGCCGCTTTGGCTGACAAAATATTTGTCGGCGCCGTTTTTGCCGTGACGCTTTGCCTGCCGGCGACGGTGTTTGCCGAAGGCGAAGCGGCGGCCGACGCGACGGAGATGCCCCTTGTTTATACGCTCAGTATGTTCGGCTTGGTGTTGTCGTTGTTTTTGCTGTTTGCGGCGGCGTACGTCATTGTCAGTATCCGCGGCATAAAGGGCAAACTCGGCAAGGTCAATTCGCTTGAACGTGATGTCAGAGCGCTTACCAAAGAAATTCATTCCATGCGGGCGGTGCGGCAGGCTAAGGACAGCGACGACGACGAATCGACCGGGGAAGCCGGTGCGCCCACCGAAAGCACAACCGGCGGCGACGGCATCAACATTGAAAAGAATGTGTGGTTGCCTTTTGTGGAGGACTACAACAAATTGGCGGCGAGCCTCAAAGAACCGATGGTCAATTTGGCGGTGCAGGAATTCATTGAGAAGAATAATTTGCAAGCGTTGATGTGCCTTGATCATTCGGCGCAACCTTCGCCGCGCTTTGTGGCGGCGGAAGAGACGACGGCGGGCAATTTTTGGGTTTGGCCGATCCCGAACAACAAGGGGCGCTTTGTCGTTGTGCCGAATCTTGCCTTCCCGTACGGCGAAAGTCTGCATTTTGAAGGCGGCATGAAGGAAACCTTTGCTTCCAACTACGAGGAATTGCGTAAAGTTGACGAAGGCAAAAAGGATTACAACAAAATGACCGTGAAATTACCGGCGATATTCGTTCACGACGAAGATACGGCGCCGTGGATCGTGGAGCAACCGGGACTAATCAATGTGGCGTAATTGATTATGAACAGACGAGATTTTATTCGCGGCGTTTTTGGGGCGCTGTGCGGTTTGGCTGTTGACGGGATAGTCGAGCCGACGGCAAAAGCCGCCGCTTGGTACCGTAATGTTGACGGCAATAATTCGGCGGAAGGCATTGATATAGCCGAAACTTATCTTTCGTTCGGTCGGTTGAGTGTCCGACCCGTCACCGATTCGATTGTCATTCATCATATCGGCAACACCGACAAGGATGTTTGCGCCGCTGATGTTCACCGGTGGCATTTGGCGTGCGGTTGGTCGGGTATCGGGTATCACTATCTCATAAGAAAAGACGGCACGATTGAGCGGGGACGTCCCCGCGATATGGTGGGCGCGCATTGTTTTGGCGAGAACAACCATACGATTGGCGTCAACATCGTCGGCAACTTTGAGTATGCGCGGCCGACGTCGGCACAGCTTGAATCGGCAAGTTTGCTTATCGCCGGGTTGTGCCGTTTGTACGGCATTGCTCCTTCGCCGCTTACCGTGCGCGGCCATCGTGATTATAATGATACGGCTTGCCCCGGTTATTATATGTATAACGAATTGCCGGAGATATGGACGAGTGTCGCTAAGTCTGTCGGTGCGAACGAAAATCTTGGCGGACATGATATTAAAGCGGGGCAAGAGTTGCCGATTACCCCCGGCAAGCGTCGCCGCAAGGGGGACAAGGAACCGCAATTTTCGCAAGCCCGGCCAAATTCGCCGCCGGACGGAGCGGTTTATTTGCCGCACAATGCGGAGGGACACGCCGCAACGGGGCTTGATTTGACGGTGCATGATTTGCGCCCGGATCATCCGACGGTGGCGGTGAGCCGCTGAAAAAGCGCAACGCCGGTAAACGCATTGAAATTTTGTGTTCGCCGCAACGAAGGATGACGAACGGAACTTATCCCGTTCGTCACGGTAAAGGAAATACTGCATAAATGAGTTCGTGCCATTGCC
>CAJORE010000179.1 GCA_905236595.1 uncultured Selenomonadaceae bacterium
AAGCGAACGCCCGCATATTGAAATTACCGACGATGATTTTGGCGCCATTTATTTTTCTTCCGGCACCACCGGCTTTCCGAAAGCCATTTTGCACAAGCACCAAAGTCTCACGCAAGCGGCGCAAATGGAGCAAAAGCACCATCTTACAAGCCGCGACGATGTTTTCTTGTGCATACCGCCCCTTTATCACACGGGCGCCAAGTTTCATTGGATGGGCTCCTTGGTAGCCGGCAGCCGCGCCGTCCTCTTAAAGGGAACAAAGCCGCAGGTGATTTTGGACGCCGTCAGCCAAGAAGGCTGTACGATTGTTTGGCTCTTGGTGCCGTGGGCGCAAGATATTTTGGATGCCTTGGACAGCGGCACCTTAAAACTTGCCGATTACAAACTCGAACAATGGCGGCTCATGCATATCGGCGCCCAGCCGGTGCCGCCAAGCCTCGTGCGCCGATGGAAAAAATATTTCCCCCGTCACGATTACGACACCAACTACGGACTTAGCGAATCAACCGGCCCCGGTTGCGTTCACTTGGGGCTTGGCAATGTGCATAAGGTCGGCGCCATCGGCGTCCCCGGCTACCGTTGGGAGTGTAAGATCATCGACGAAACGGGCGCTAAGGTTGAACGCGGACAAGTCGGCGAACTGTGCGTCAAAGGGCCGGGCGTCATGACCTGCTACTACAACGACGAAAAAGCCACCGCCGAAGTCTTGAAGGATGGCTGGCTGTTGACGGGAGATATGGCGCAGGAAGACGAGGACGGCTTCATTTTCCTGGTGGATCGCAAAAAGGATGTAATCGTCAGCGGCGGCGAAAATATTTATCCCGTCCAGATCGAAGACTTCCTCCGCAAATGCGAAAAGATAAAAGATGCGGCCGTCATCGGCATTGCCGATCGTCGCTTGGGCGAAATTGCCGCCGCCGTCGTCGAAGTAAAAGACGGCTTTACGCTCACCGAGGACGAACTTGCCGAATTTTGCAAAACCCTGCCGCGCTATAAGCGCCCCCGCCAAATTATTTTCGCCGACGTGCCGCGCAACACCACCGGCAAAATCGAAAAACCGTTGCTTAGAAAACGCTACGGCGCCGAAAATTTGGTGGCGGCGGAAAACAGAAGCTGACGCTCGCCGCCTCTTGACGCGACAAACGGCGACACACAAAGGGTTATCCAAGATACCCCGTAACACAACAAAGGAACGATTGCCATGCGGTTAGAATTTTGGGGAGCGGCACGGACCGTCACCGGGTCGTGCTTTTCCGTTGAAACAAACGACCGACGCTTTTTGGTTGATTGCGGTATGTTCCAAGGAGCGAAACGAATCCGCGAACTAAACTATGAGGAATTTCCCGTATCCCCCGCCGAAATCGAATTTGTGCTTTTGACTCACGCACATATCGACCATTGCGGGCTTTTGCCGCGCCTTGTCAAAAACGGCTTTAAGGGGCCGATTTACGCCACAAAAGCCACCTGCGAACTGGTGAAGATAATGCTCCCCGATTCGGCGCATATCCAAGAAAGCGATGCCCTTATTTTGACGCGCAAAGGGCAACGCCGCGGCGATGCCCCCGTCGAGCCGCTCTATTCCTTAGACGATGCGACGGAGACGCTCACCCATTTGCAAATCGTAAACTACAACGAACCCTTTGACGTGTTGCCGAACGTAACGGTTACTTTCCGCGACGCCGGTCATATTTTGGGTTCGTCCACCTTGACCATGAAAGTCACGGAATACGAAAAATCAACCACCGTTGTCTTTTCCGGCGACTTGGGACAGCCGGATCAACCGATTTTACGCAACCCCGTCGCCATCGACGGCGCCGATTTTCTCGTTGTCGAATCAACCTACGGCGATCGTGCGCACCAACTGTACGACAAGGAAACCGCCCTCATGGAAATCATCAACGATACCATGGACAGGGGCGGCAACCTAATCATTCCCGCCTTTGCCGTAGGCCGCACCCAAACCCTTCTCTACTATTTTTACCGGCTTTATAAAGAAGGTCGCTTGGACGAAGATATTCCCATAATTTTGGACAGTCCCTTGGCGATAGCGGCGACTCGCGTCTTTATGGAAAACTCCCACGAATTTGACGAAGACGCGATGAAGCTGTTAGAAAACGGCAAGATTCCCAAATTCCCGCAATTAAAAATTTTTGCCACCGCCGCCGAATCCCGTTCGCTGAACACGGCGGAAAGCTCGGCGATAATTTTATCCGCCAGCGGCATGGCGGATGCGGGGCGCGTATTGCATCATCTAAAACACAATTTGTGGCGGCCGGAATCAACGGTGCTGTTCGTCGGCTACCAAGCCGAAGGCAGTTTGGGGCGGCGCTTAATCGACGGCATCAAACGCGTGCGGATAATGGGCGAAGAAGTGGCCGTCAAAGCTAAAATCATGTCCTTGGACGGTTTTTCGGCGCACGCCGACGCAACGCAAATTACCGACTGGGCCTCTTCCATGACCAACCCCGCTCCCGCCAAAGTATTCATCGTCCACGGCGAAACGCCGGCCGCCAATTCTCTGAAGGAACTTTTCGACAAGAAGATGGGCATTGAAGCGTACATCCCCTTTAGGGGCGATGCGGCCAAAATCCACGGCAGAGCGGCGGAGATAATCCAATCGAACATCAAGAGCGTTTCCGTGGAAATGGAAATGGAAGATGTCCTGAAGGATTTCGACGCCGAATACCGGCAAATGCGCAAGCGCGTCCTTCAGCTTGTCGTTCATCAGCCCAAGCTGCTTGAACCTATGGTCAAAGCCCTCGCCAAGGCGCGCAAATTCATCAAGAAACTGTTCACGCCCTACAATATATGATATTGAGGAAAATTCATGGCCTACAAAGACTTGCGGGAATTTATCGCCGCTTTGGACGAACGCGGGCTGTTGCGGCGCATAACGGAAGAAGTCGATCCGTACCTTGAAATAACGGAAATCACCGACCGCGTATCAAAGGCGGCAGGCAAAAATAACGTTGCCCTGCTTTTTTCAAACGTAAAAAATTCGTCGATGCCCGTCCTTATGAACGCCTTCGGCAGCATGGAACGCATGGCGCTTGCCTTGGGCGTTGAAAAATTGGACGACGTGGCGGATGAATTGCGGCAAATGCTCAAACTGCCGTATATCTCCCTCCAAAATAAAATGAGCGTCGTCTCGTTGATTCCCATGGTTAAGCGAGCGATAAATTTCCCCAAATATGTAAAGGACGCTCCTTGTCAAGAAGTAATCGAATCCGAGCCGGACTTGGACAAAATTCCCATTTTGACCTGTTGGCCGCAGGACGGAGGTCCCTTTGTCACCTTGCCGCTGGTGTTTACGAAAAATCCGGCGACGGGCAAACGCAACGTCGGTATGTACCGCCTGCAAAAATACGACAAACGCACGACGGGGATGCATTGGCACATTCACAAAAACGGCGCGGAAAATTTTCGGGCAATGAAAGCGGCGGGCGGGAACAAAATCGAAGCCGCCGTCGCCATCGGCACGGATCCCGTGCTTACCTACGCCGCCACCGCGCCTTTGCCCCGCGATATTGACGAAATGGTGTTCGCCGGTTTTTTGCGGCATAAATCCGTGGAAATGGTGAAATGCAAAACCATCGACATGGAAGTCCCCGCCCATGCGGAGATTATTCTGGAGGGCTACGTCGCCGCCGACGAATTGCGCCGCGAAGGTCCCTTCGGCGACCACACGGGCTACTATTCCTTGGCGGACGATTACCCCGTGTTCCACGTCACTTGCATAACCCATCGCAAAAATCCGATATACGCCGCAACGGTAGTCGGCAAGCCCCCCATGGAGGACTGCTATTTGGCCAAAGCGACGGAGCGCATTTTTTTGCCGTTGCTTCAGCAAATGTTGCCGGAAATCGTCGATATAAATATGCCCCTTGAAGGCGTGTTCCACGATTGCATTATCGTCGCCATCAACAAATCCTTCCCCATGCAGGCGCGCAAGGTTATGCACGCGCTGTGGGGAATGGGGCAAATGATGAACGTCAAAATGATTATCGTCGTTGACGCTCATGTCAATGTGCAGGACTTAAAAGAAGTTTGGTGGCGCGTTTACAACAACATCGACGCCGCGCAGGATCTTGAGATTGTCAAAGGGCCATTGGATGTTCTCGATCACTCAAGCCCCATGGCAAAATGGGGCGCCAAACTCGGCATCGACGCCACAAAAACATGGCCGGAAGAAGGCCATACCCGGGAATGGCCGGAAGAAATTGCCATGACGGATGCCATTAAACGCCGGGTTGACGAAAAATGGGCGCGGCTCGGTTTATAAAGGAAACGCTGCATAAATGAGTTCGTGCCATTGCCGAGGGATTTTTTCGGCAGACAAGGAATGACGACGAAGCGTAGTGGTGC
>CAJORE010000180.1 GCA_905236595.1 uncultured Selenomonadaceae bacterium
GCACCACTACGCTTCGTCGTCATTCCTTGTCTGCCGAAAAAATCCCTCGGCAATGGCACGAACTCATTTATGCAGCGTTTCCTTACAGCGAACGCAAAAACATATCATACAGCGCAATCGCCGCCGCCGTGACCGTCCCCACGGTGAGCGCGGCACACGCAAAGTCCATGATGTCGTGGCGTCCCTTGGGATTTTGCCAATACTGTTTAAGGGTGCGCCCGTAAGCCATACAGTTCCTTAGCGGGAAATTTCTCATTGACGGCATTGCCCCTGTCCGTCGATTAAATATTTGACGCTGGTAAGCTCCCGAAGCCCCATCGGACCGCGAGCGTGCAGCTTTTGCGTGCTGATGCCGATCTCGGCGCCAAAGCCGAACTCAAAGCCGTCGGTAAACCGCGTTGAAGCGTTGACATAGACCGCCGCCGCATCAACTTCCCGGCGAAATTTTTCGGCGTTTTGCACCGAATCCGTGACAATCGTTTCCGAATGTCCCGTGTTGTAACGATTGATATGTTCGATAGCCGCCGTTACATCGGGAACGATTTTCACCGCCAAAATCAAATCGCCGTATTCCGTCGCCCAATCCTCTTCGGTCGCCGGGACAAAATTAACCCCGTCAAGAGCAAGGCATTTTTCGCAACCGCGCAATTCCACCTGTTTGGCCTTCATGGCGTAAGTGACCAACGGCAAAAACGCCGGGGCTATCCGCTCATGCACCAACAGCGTTTCCATGGCATTGCATACCGACGGACGCGACGTCTTGGCATTGACCGCAATATTTACCGCCATGGTCAAATCCGCCGTTTCGTCAACAAAAGTATGGCACACCCCCGTGCCGGTTTCAATGACGGGGACACGGCAGTTTTCGGCGCAATATTTGATAAGCCCCGCGCCGCCGCGTGGGATAATGACATCAACAATGCCGCGCAAATTGCCCATTACGCCCACGGCCTCGCGGTCGGTCACGTCAATGAATCCAATCGCACCCGCAGGAAGCCCCGCCGATGCGGCGGCCTTCGTCAACGCTTCGACGATGGCGGCGTTGGATTTTAGCGCTTCGCTGCCGCCGCGCAGCAGACAGGCGTTGCCCGCCTTCAAGCAAAGCGCCGCCGCATCGGCGGTGACATTCGGGCGCGCTTCGTAGATAATGCCGATAACCCCCAAGGGGACGCGCACGCGACGAATACTAAGCCCGTTGGGGCGAACCACGGAAAAATCGCTCTCGCTCAACGGATCGGGCAAAGCCGCCGTCTGCCGCAAACCTTTGGCAATGCCGTGCAACCGCTCTTTGGTCAGCGTCAGGCGATCTATGTACGAGGCTTTGACATTTTTGGCGCGGGCAGATGCCACATCCGCCTCATTGGCCGCCAAAATTTGCGCCGCATCCGTGTTCTCCATTTGTTCGGCCATGGCATAAAGCGCCGCATTTTTGACGCCGACGGGTACGGTCGCCAACTGGCGCGACGCCGCCTTCGCGGCGCGAGCCTTTTGCTCGACGATTTCTTTTACGGTCATGTAGTTCTCGCTTTCGTCATTACTTCATCATAACCAAATTATCACGGTGTATCACCGTCTCCGGCAACTCGGCGGTGCCTCTGTTCAGCAACGCGGCAAATGCCACCGTCCTTTGCCCGATAATCTTCAACAAATCTTCGGCATCGTAATTCACACTGCCGCGGGCAATTTCCTGCCCGTCCGTGTTCAGCACCCGCGCCGAATCACCGGCGATAAAATCCCCCTCGACGCAGGTGATTCCCGCCGCCAACAAACTGGCGCCCTCTGCCAACGCTTTTTCGCAACCGGCATCTACGGTCAAACTGCCCGCAATTTTTTGCCCGAAGGCCAAATACCTTTTTCGCAGGCGCAAATGTGCCTCGCGGGCGGGGAAAACCGTACCGATTTTATCGCCGCTCAAAGCGCGCCGCAAAACATTATCCGCCCGGCCATCGGCAATGAGCATGGTCACGCCCCCCGTCATGGCAATCTTCGCCGCTTCGATTTTCGTCCGCATACCGCCCGTGCCGCGTGTTGTTCCGGCACCCCCGGCCAATTCTTCCACGGCGGGCGTTATCTCCGGTATCTCGTCAATGAGGTGCGCCGTGCGGTCAACGGCGGGATTGGCGGTATACACGCCGTCAATGTCGGACAATATAATCAGCGCATCGGCATCAATCAAGGTGGCGACAGTAGCGGACAACGTGTCGTTATCGCCGATTTTGATTTCATTCGTTGACACGGCATCATTTTCGTTCACCACGGGAACAACGCCCATGGCCAACAGCGCCAAAAGCGCGTTGCGCGAATTTACATAGCGGGCATGATGCCGTGCGTCCTCGCCCGTCAACAAAATCTGCGCGGGAATCTTGCCGTATTCGGCGAAAAATTTTTCGTAGATGTGCATAAGCATACCTTGGCCAATGGCCGCCAAGGCTTGCTTTTCCGGGATGGTGGCGGCTTTTATCCGCGTGCGGGAACGCCCGGCGGCAATAGCCCCCGAGGTGACAAACACTATCTCCCGTCCGGCGTTTATTTCGTCAACCATGGAGCGGATTAACCGCTCGACACGCCACAAATTAAACTCCCCCGAAGCGTGCGTCAATGTGCTGGTGCCGACTTTGACGACAATGCGGTGCGCTTCGCGGAGCCTATTTCGCGCATCGGTTATTTTTCGTTTATCATACATCTGTCAAACTCTCCGAAAGCATAGCGAACACCAAAAATATCGGTTGGTTCCCCCGCTCAAAATTTCACCGCCGCATTGACAAATTTTTCGTAATCGGCGCGTTCCTTGCCGTGCATACGCTTCACCGCCCAGCGCAACAAGGCGATGTTTTTCGTCCAATACGGCGAATCCCTAAGCAACGGCAACTCCCCGGAAAACAATTTCTGCGCCGTTTGCATTTTGGCTTCGTTCAACAATTTTTGCACCGTCGAAGGGCTCATGCGCTTTTCCTTGGCAATGCCCCGTATGGTTTCGCCGCCGTAAACCTGACGCATGAATATGTCATTGCCTTCGTTGTCCACGGAATAAAGCGGCGGCCGACCGACCGGCTCGCGCACGGCAAACTTTTGCCGCGCCAGCTCAGCGATAACTTTCACTCCCGCCGCGCTTATAATCGTTTCATGGAAAGCTGTCGGCGCATCCCAACGGTCTTCAAATATACGCCATGTGTCGCCGACCAACGCCAAGACGGTTATTTTGCCTGCGGCATCGTCCGTATCAAGCAAATAAGCTTCGTCGGCCTCCGTCAGACGTTCCGCCGTCGTTGACCACATAGGGGCAATGCTTGCCGCATCGATCGGCGTTAAAATATTTTCTTTCTCGCTCATTGTATCACCCGATAATTACGACAAACGCCGCCTTTGATGCGTACACCGCTCACTCAGAGCGTTCGCGCCGCCCTGAAAGCGTTTGTCGGTATTATTGTAATATAATTGTAACATAAACATATAGCGAAAACAATAGCCGATCTTTGGTTGCCGCCGTTCACGGCTGAAAATTCTCCTCACCGCCAAAAAAGAAAAATTTCCCCGTGACAAAACAAAATTGTTGTGCTATAGTAAGCGCGTTGGTTTTTGCGGTTGTAGCTCAGCAGGATAGAGCAACTGCCTCCTAAGCAGTAGGTCGCGCGTTCGACTCGCGCCAATCGCACCATGTTGAAATTTCAGAGTGGCGATTAGTATTGCCGCTCTTTTTTGCGTTCGGCAGGATTTTTTCGGCCGTGCGCGAATGTTACGGCCATATAATTGGAAGGAACTTTGCCGAAAGAGTTTTCGACATTCCCTTATAGCCTAAGGAACGGAGGCTATGGCGATGAACCACCAATGTAGCAACCGGCAAAAATTACTCGCGCAACTTCTCGCCCTTTATTTTCTGTGCGGCGCCTTGCCGACGGCCAACGCCCTGCCGACAATAGCCGCCGGCGACAACGTCCGTTCGGTTGGCGTTAATATCGGCCTTGGCGACGGCAACACCATGAATATTGCGGCCAATGAAGCCCACAATTTCATAAAGTGGCAGGATTTTTCCGTGGCGCAAACCGAACGGGTAATCTTTGACGACAAAAATTATTTGAATTATGTGGTCGGCCAAAACACTTCCTATATAAACGGCTCCATAACCGGCGGCGGCAACATTTGGCTCATAAATCCCGCCGGGATCGTATTCGGCAGGGGCGCCCGCGTTGACGTCGGCAATCTGCACGTCTCCGGGCGCAAACTCACCGCCGACGATTTCGCCGCCTTTGCGCAAAACGGGACACTCGCCGTTTTCGGCACGGCCGATAGCGGCAATTTAACCGGCGACATTGTAAACATGGGTACGCTCCGCGCCGCCCAAATCTCCGTTGAAGGCAACGATGTGATAATTGCCGCGCCGAATAAAATAACAAGCGACGACCAAGCGAAGGTTTATGCCGTCGGCGCCATAAACGTCGGTTACGCCGTAAGCGACGAACCTTTGACCGAACGCAACGACGATTATTACCGAAACGCCGCTTTGCCGACCATCGACAACATCGAATTTTTCAACAAACCGATTAACGAACAAACGTCACCGGCCAAAGTTAATTATTTTGCCCATGTGCGAAACTATGCGGAACTGAGCAGCATAAACGGCAACAAGGACAACGCCGCAAACGTCGTCGGCAATTATATGCTTACGGAAGATATAAACATTGACGGCGATGCCCCCGCCTTTGACCCCATCGGCAGTTTCGACGGCAATTCGGTCGCCGCCTTTAACGGCAATTTCTTCGGCATGGGACACACAATTACGGGGCTTAGAATCGACAGCAATAATTTGACCCATGTGGGAATGTTTACCGAAATCGGCGCTGCGGCGACGGTGCGCGATTTTACCCTTGACGGCGGCAGCGTCAAAGCAACATTGACCGGCGGCAATCTTTTTGTCGGCGCGGTGGCGGGGCAAATTAACGATAGGAATGACACCTGCGGCAAACTGACGGGCGTCACCAACGAAAACACCGTCACGGCAACGCACGGCGGCAACAGCGCCTTATACGTTGGAGGGCTTGCCGGTCTTGCCAAGGGCAAAATATTAACGAGCCAAAATCGCCAAAGCGTCACGGGCAACGCCGCCAACGCTTATGTCGGCGGCATAGCCGGCGGCATAACGGGCGCGGCCTTTAGCGACGGCGTGACACTCGAAAATGTGTACAACGGCGGGCAAATAACCTCAACCGCCGACGGTGGCGGCATAATCGGCCGCATATACGCCAATTCGACAACGGTTACCATAAGCAATGCGGTAAATGCAGGTTCCGTAACCGGCATCGCCGACAATGTCGGCGGCATTGTCGGTTATTTGAGCGCGGCATCCAAAAACAAGACCCCGAAGCTTAATTTGAACACCGTCTTTAACTTTGGCGCATTAAACGGCGCAACCAATATCGGCGGCATAATCGGCGGCCAAGGTGCCGGGGCAACTGCCGGCAAAATAACCGGCGCCGACACCGCCTATTACACAACGACGGATAAAGACGGCATCGCTCTGTACGAAGCCGCCGCTTTGAGCAACACCATCGGTACCGCGGCAGATTATGCCACGCTTATTGGTACCGCCGCCAATCTTTTCGCCGCCGCGCCGCAAACGTGGAGCGTGAACCAACCCGCCACACCGCCGCAGTTATCGCGCCCGGAAAAATTGCGCGAGATGTTGCTTCCCGCCGTAACGCCCGCTGACAACGAACCCGGCGACAATGACGGCGACGAATCGGGCAACGACGCTTACGGCGACAACAACGACGGCGGCATATCCCC
>CAJORE010000181.1 GCA_905236595.1 uncultured Selenomonadaceae bacterium
AGTGGTGCTACGCTGAGGAGGAATGACGCAGTATGCCGGAAAAAGACCCGGCAAGGGTGCGGACGAATTATGCAGTATTTCCTAAAATTTTTCCCATAGTTATGACTGTATTCCCGTCCGTTTAAGGGCGGGAATAATTGCAAAAACGCGGTACGGTTTACGGAAGTCTTGGAGGGAGTGTTGATTTCTTGAACGATATTAAGCGCGTATTCGTTATTGTTTTGGACAGCTTTGGCATTGGTCGCGAACCGGACGCACCGGATTTCGGCGACGATGTTTGCAACACGTTGCAATCGTTGACGACCTCGCCGAAATTAAACGTACCCAACCTAAAAAAACTCGGTCTGTTTAACATTGATGGCGTGACCTGCGGCGAAAAAGAACCGGCTCCCGTCGGCAGTTTTGCCCGTTTGCGCGAGCTTTCGCGGGGGAAGGACACGACAATCGGCCATTGGGAATTGGCGGGCATCGTCAGCGAACAGCCAATGCCGACGTACCCGAATGGTTTCCCGCCGGAGCTTATCGCCGATATGGAAAAAGCTTTGGGACGGAAACTTTTGTGCAATTTGCCCTATTCCGGCACGAAAGTTATCCACGATTACGGTGAAGAGCATGAAAAGACCGGCGCACTCATTGCCTATACTTCCGCCGACAGCGTGTTCCAAATTGCAGCCCATGAGGAATACGTTCCCATCGAACAGCTGTACGATTTTTGCCGTACGGCGCGGAAACTTTTGCAGGGTGAACGCGGCGTGGGACGCGTGATTGCCCGCCCCTTTGTCGGCAAATATCCCAATTATGAACGTACGGCGCACCGCCATGATTTTTCGCTTGATCCGACGGGCGACACCATGCTTGATGCTTTGGCGCGGAACAATTTGGCGACCATCGGCGTGGGCAAGATTTCGGACATTTTCGCCGGGCGGAGCATAAGTCGCAGTTTGGGCGTAAACGAGGACGATACCGACGGTATGAACAAGACCCTTGCCGTCATGGACGAGGATTTTACCGGCTTATGTTTTGTTAATCTTGTGGATTTTGACATGAAGTACGGGCATCGCCGCGACATCGACGGTTACGCCGCCAACGCGACCCGCGTCGATAAGCAACTTGGCGAATTTATGGCTAAGATGAAGGACAGCGACGTGTTGATGATAACCGCCGATCACGGTTGCGACCCCGGCGCGGTCGGCACGGATCACACCCGCGAATATGTGCCGCTTTTGATCTACGGCAAACCGATAAAAGCGAACAACAATCTCGGTACTTATCCGACGTTTGCCATGCTTGGCGCCACCGTTGCCGATATGTTCGACGCGCCCTTGACGACGAAGGGTGAAAGTTTGTTGCCGCGCCTTTTGAAAAATTCGTAGGGAACGGCGGAGAAATAATTTTAGTCATAAATGTAGGAGAGTTTGCTATGAGAATGTATGATCTCATCGCCAAAAAGAAACACGGCGAAATCTTGACCGATGAAGAAATAGCTTACATGATTGGCGGCTACGTCAAAGGCGAAATTGCCGATTATCAGATGTCGGCCATGCTTATGGCCATTTGGTTTAAGGGCATGACCGACCACGAAATAACCAAAATGACCGAGATTATGGCCGAGTCCGGCGATATGATCGACCTTTCCCCCATCGAAGGCAAGAAGGTTGACAAACATTCGACGGGCGGCGTGGGCGACAAAACAACGCTTATTGTTGCGCCGATTGTGGCGGCGTGTGGCGGCAAGGTCGCCAAAATGAGCGGGCGCGGCCTCGGGCATACGGGCGGCACGGTGGACAAATTGGAGGCTATTCCCGGCTATCGCACGGTTCTTTCCCGCGAAGAATTTTTCAATACGGTGAAAAAATGCGGTGCAAGCCTTATCGGTCAATCCGGCAACCTTGCCCCCGCCGACAAAAAACTCTACGCTTTGCGTGACGTTACCGCCACGGTGGACAGTATTCCGCTCATTGCTTCGTCCATAATGAGCAAGAAATTGGCCGCCGGTAGTGATTGCATTTTGCTTGATGTTAAGACCGGCAGCGGCGCATTTATGAAAACTTTGGACGATTCCATCAAACTTGCGCAGACGATGGTCGCCATCGGCGAAGGCGCGGGGCGGCGCACCGTCGCGCTTATCACCGATATGGACACGCCCTTGGGTTGCGGCATCGGCAATTCCATCGAAGTGGCCGAAAGCATGGATGTGTTAAAGGGTGTGGGGCCTGTCGATTTGACGGAAGTTTCCTTGCAGTTGGCCGCCAATATGCTTTACTTGGTTGGCAAAGGCACTTTGGAAGAATGTCGGGCAATGGCGGAAAAATCAATCACCGACGGCAGTGCGTTTGAAAACTTCTGCACCATGGTAAAGGAGCAAGGCGGCGACGACAGCGTTTTGCGCGATACGAAAAAGTTTTCGCAAGCGCCGTACGTCCACGAAGTCAAGGCCGATCGCGACGGCTTCATAACGCACATGGATGCGGAGAAAATCGGCATTACCTCCGTTATTTTAGGCGCGGGGCGCGAAACGAAAGAGAGCGATATAGATTTTTCGGCGGGGCTTATCATTCATAAGAAGTATGGCGAGGCCGTGAGCAAGGGTGACTCATTGGTCACGCTCTATACGTCGCGGCAGGATAAACTGCCCGACGCGGAAAAATTGTATCGCGAGGCGGTGGAAATAGGCGCAACCGAACCCAAGAAGGTGCCGCTGATTTTTGCGCGTGTCGAAAAAGACAGCGTGGAAAAATTTTGAGGAAACGCTGCATAAATGAGTTCGTGCCATTGCCGAGGGATTTTTTCGGCAGACAAGGAATGACGACGAAGCGTAGTGGTGC
>CAJORE010000182.1 GCA_905236595.1 uncultured Selenomonadaceae bacterium
ACGTCGGGGTGTAGTTCAGCTTGGTAGAACACTTGCCTTGGGAGCAAGGGGTCGCAGGTTCAAATCCTGTCGCTCCGACCATGACGATTTTGCGATCGTAGCTCAGTTGGATAGAGCAACGGCCTTCTAAGCCGTGGGTCGAGGGTTCGAATCCCCCCGATCGCACCACGAGAAACCAAGAGCCTTGGCATCTTGCCAAGGCTCTTTTTGCGCCAGCTTGACGCTATATTATACCCAATACTTTTTTGCGGTTCGTTCAACTGCAAGCAAAAAGCGGTCGGGAATAACCCGACCGCTTTTATATCGTTGCTTTAATCGCTTTGCCAAACTTGACCGCTTAACACGTCCATGCAGGAAATGTGTCCGTTCGGCAAAAAAGAGCCGGTGTCCATGAGCGTGATGTTGTTGCTTAGTTTTAGTGGTTTGACGTTTAATGTTGACATTCCCGAAAAATATTGGATGGGCGTGTGGCCGACGAAGAATTTGGCTTTGCCGTCATAATGGTTATAAAATTCTTCGCGAATCCACAGCAAGTCCTCGGTGGTTTGTTCGTCAAAAGGAAGCCCGGGACGGATTCCTGCGTGGCAAAAGATGAATTCTTCGCCGTTTATCGTCATTTTGTGGTAATAGGGGCGCTTGGCTATGAATGTCAACACGCGTTTTAAGGCGTCGGGCTCTTTTTTTTGCCATTCTTCAAGTTCGCGGATAGTTTTGTTGCCGCCGTTGGGCAACCAAAATTCGGCTATGTTTTCCGCAAGATAATAGGCGAGCAACATTTCTTCGTGATTGCCGCGCAAGGCAACCACGTTTTCCTTTTCGCTCATTTCCATTGCCCAACGCAGACACCGCATATTTTCCGGCCCTCTGTCCACATAATCGCCCAACAATATCAGGAAATCTTCGGCGTTGTTAAACCGCACTTTGCGAAAAACGGACAGCAACCTGTCGAAATTGCCGTGCATATCGCCGATGACAAGGATCCGTTTGTAGGGCATGGGGCATCCTCCTTATCACAAATTGCGAATGACCGCCGAATCGAGTTGGGGCTTTATGCCCTCGCGGCAGGTAATAAGCCTTCGCCCGTCCGTATATTGTTCGTTTTCGGTGCAACCATCGTTGTTTAATATGTCGCGCAACTGCAAATAGTAATCGAAGATGATGACGGTGATTTTTTCGCCGGGCTTACATTCGGCGGCTGTCCTTCGCACATCGCTTATGTCCATTGCGCCGTGTTCGTCAAGTTGGCCGGCTTTAAGGTAAATATCGCCGGCTCCAAAAACTCCGGCGCGGCGCACGGCTTCTTCATACTTGGCATCGCCCCAGAAAATGCGTTGCCTGTAACCGGCAAGGAGGTTCCGTAAAGCGCGTTCGCTTTCCATTTGTTCGTCCCGCGCCGCAAACGACAACGACAGCGCCCGCATGATAAAAGCGGCGTCGCACCACGGCGTTTGTCGGTAATGTTCCCAAAAGAGAAGGTCTTGCGGCGAATTTTGATCAAAACCCAACTGACCGCCGGCGTAATGATATACGGCGCCGGTAAGCGGTGTGTACGGTGCGCCGTAGATGGCGGCGCGATTGGCGTTTAGCACGGGTGTGTTATATTTTGCGGGCAGGATTAAGCTGTCGTCCTTAAAGATAAAATTCAAAATATCTTGGTCGGGATATACCAAAAATCTGCGGTTGTTTGACCAAAAGGCGCAACTTTCGGAAAAGAAATCGGGACGTGTTTTTAGGCGCACCATGTCGATAAGCAACACGCCGGAATTGAAGTAGCGTTCCTTGGCGATATAGCCGCCGGTAATGAGCGGCACATTTTGCCATGAATTTTCGGATATTTCTTTGTCAACGGCGGCGGCGATTGTTTTGCCGGCAAGATCGTAACGATAAAGCTCCTTTAAGTCGAGATTGACGATAGTGTCGGCGTCAAGGTAGATGAGCCTTTTCACATCGGCGCCGATAACGTCGGCTAAACGCATACGGTAAAAGGAAGCCGGCGAAAAATTGGTGTCGGCCAATGCGTTAAAAAGTTCCGGCGGCAAAGTAACATCGTAAAATTTAATCTTGCCGCCCCGCTTGTCGGCAAGGGCCGCAAAACGTTGCTTGTTGGCGGCGCTCAACGTTTTATCGCACAGCAGATGAACGGTAACTTTGTCGCGGGTATTGGACAATACGGACGACACGGAGGCGCCGATATATTTGGCATAAGTGCCGTCCGGGTCATACAGGGCATAACAAACATGAATCATGGCGTGTAATCCTCGGTAGAGTTACGGCAAATGAAAAATTGCCGTACTTTTTGACGCAGTTGTCGGCGGATAATGCGGGCGGCCAAACGCCGCATGAACGCGAAAGGTCATTGTTCCATCAATTCGTCGGCGTGTTCCGTCATGCCTTTTATGGCGTATTCCATTACCGTTTCGATGGGTACGCCCAATTTGTCGCAACCTTCTTGGATGACGTCGCGTTTGCAACCGGCGGCGAAGCGTTTGTCCTTGAATTTCTTTTTGAGGCTTTTAACCGTCATGCCGACAAAGCCTTCGGGGCGCATCAGCGCGTAAGCGTGAATGATGCCCGTCAGTTCGTCCGTGGCGAACAGGCTTTTTTCCAAATTGGTGGTCGGCTCGACGTCGCTCATGGTAAGTCCCGAACCGTGGGAGATGATGGCGCGGATATCCGCTTCGTCAATATCTTCGTTCGCCAGCAACTCACGAACGTGACCGCAATGTTCGTCGGGAAATTTTTCGTAATCGACATCGTGCAAATAGCCGATTGCCGCATAATGATCCTTATCTTCGCCGAAATAATCCGCCATGGCTCCCATAGCGGCCGATACGGCGGCGGCATGAACAAAAAGATGTTTTTCCGTTGTGTGCTTGGGCAAAATTTCTTTGGCTTTGGCTAAGGTAAGCTTCACTTTTATATCGCTCCGTTCCGGCAGGCAGTATTGAAAATTTGTGTTTTTCGCAATTTTGGGGCGGCAAAGCCTCAAACGCTTGTTGCGAATTTGCACATTTTTTCAATTATATCATACACCTTGGCAAACGCAATAAAATTTTGTTCGTTTGTTATGGGTAACCGCGAAAAAACGTTTTTATGCACCGCCCGTTGCACCTTCGGCGCGGCAAACGGCGACACACAAACTGTTAGCGGCGGCGTACTATACTATATTCGCTTCTTGTGTTATAATGCTACAAACATTTTCCGTCGCTTCGCAATGGTTGAGCGCGGGCGGCGCAAAAATTTGCCAATCGGAGGAAACATACCGTGCGTAAATCCTTTTACATAACAACGCCAATATATTATCCCAGCGCCAAATTGCACATCGGCCATGCTTATTGCACGACGCTTGCCGATACCATGGCGCGTTACAAACGTCTTGCCGGTTATGATGTGTTCTTTTTGACCGGTTCGGACGAACACGGGCAAAAAATTCAGCGTACCGCCGAAAAAGAAGGCGTCACGCCCATTGCTTATGTTGACGGCATTGTCGCCGGATTTCAAAAGCTTTGGGAACGGCTGTCGGTGTCCAACGATGATTTTATCAGAACCAGCGAAGAACGCCATATAAAAGTCGTGCAGGAAATTTTTCGCCGTATTTACGAAAAAGGCGACATCTACAAGGGCGAATACAAGGGACTTTATTGTACGCCCTGCGAAAGTTATTGGACGAATCTGCAACTTGACGATAACGGCTGTTGCCCGGATTGTCACCGCCCGGTTGAAGAAGTCGCCGAAGAGGCGTATTTCTTCCGTTTGTCCAATTATGCCGACCGGCTTTTGCAACACATTGAGGAAAACGAAGATTTTATCCAGCCGGTAAGCCGTCGTAATGAGATGATTAACTTCATCAAACAGGGCTTGGAGGATTTGTGCATTTCGCGGACGTCGTTCGATTGGGGCATACCCGTCCCCGGCGACGAAAAGCACGTTATCTATGTTTGGTTTGATGCGCTGACCAATTATTTGACGCCCATCGGTTTTTTGGACGATGCGGAAAAATTTGCCAAGTTCTGGCCGGCGGACATTCACCTCGTCGGCAAGGAAATTGTGCGCTTCCATTCGATTATTTGGCCGTGTATTCTTATGGCGCTTGATTTGCCGCTTCCCAAACAAATTTACGGCCACGGCTGGTTGGTGGTAAAGGGCGACAAAATGAGCAAGTCGAAAGGCAACGTGGTTGATCCGTTGCTCTTAATCGACGAGTTTGGCGCGGATGCCATTCGATATTTTTTGCTTCGCGAGATAAACTTGGGGCAAGACGGCAACTTCTCCCGTGATGCGCTCATTACGCGCATTAACGCCGATTTGGCCAACGACCTTGGCAATCTTTTGCACCGTACGTTGAACATGATCGGCAAATTCCAAGGCGGCATCCTTGTCGATCCGGCGGGCGGCGCGACTGAATTTGACGAAAGTTTGACAGCCGACGCCAAAACGGCGGTGGACAATTACACGCGGGAAATGGACGTCCGGGCGTTGTCCGATGCCGTCAAAACGGCGTGGAATTTTATCGGCCGCGCCAGTAAGTACATTGACGAAACGGCACCGTGGGCGCTGGCGAAAGATCCGGCGAAAAAGGGTGCGCTGGCCGCCGTTTTGTATAACTTGGCGGAGAGTTTGCGCATTATATCCATAATGGTTGCGCCCATAATGCCGACGACGGCGCAAAAAATCCATGAGCAACTTAACTTGCCCGGCGATTTTGCCGCCGTGCGTTTAAGCGATGCCGAATGGGGCAAAACACCCTTGGGGCTTACGGTCGGCACGCCCGTGCAACTTTTCCCGCGTATTGAAATCGAAGGCGAGGGCAAGCAGGCGGTCAAGAAAAATAAGGGCAAGAAATCATGACGGAGTTTGTCGATACTCATTGTCACTTAAACGACGAACAATTTGCCGATGATATTGCCGCTGTAATTGAGCGGGCGGCAGAGTCGTTTGTCACACGCATAATAAATATGGGCGACGATATTGGTTCGTCGGCATTGGCGGTAAAATTGGCGGATGAACACAAAAACCTGTTCGCCGCCGTGGGGATTCACCCGGAAAATGCCCGTGAGTTCACGTCCGGCGACGAAGCCCAATTTGCTTCTTGGTCGCAAAACAAAAAAGTGGTTGCCGTCGGCGAAATCGGACTTGATTTTTATTGGGAGAAGGATGCCGAGCGACAGGAACTGCAAAAAAAATTGTTTGTGCGGCAACTTGACATGGCGCGGCAACTAAATTTGCCGGTATGTATCCACGATCGCGACGCGCATGGGGCGACCCTTGAAATTTTGCGGCGCGAAGGCAAAAATTTGCGGGGTGTCCTGCATTGTTTTTCGGGCAGTTTGGAAATGGCGCGTGAAGTGTTGCGCATGGGTTTTTTTATCGGCGTGGACGGGCCTTTGACGTATAAAAACGCCGCCAAATTGCCGGAAATTGTTGCCGCCGTCCCCCGGGATATGCTTCTTTTGGAGACGGATGCGCCGTATCTTGCGCCCGTGCCGAAACGCGGCAAACGCAACGAGCCGTCGTATTTGCCGTTGGTCGCCGCAAAAGTGGCCGCCCTTTGGGGTGTTGAGGACGTTGGAGAAATTGCCGTTCAAACTACCGAGAACGCCGAGGCGTTGTATGGCAAACTGCGGCGGACGTCGTAAGCGACAAGAAAATGTTGCGGCCTCCAAAATAATTTTCGTCGCCGATTGTATTTGTGTGCGGGAAGTGATATAATGTGGCGGCAAAATCGTAAGGTATTTTGGGTGACTTTGTCTGGCGGCGCGTGGGTATCGGTTCGGTAAAGTTTTTTGCGTCGAATAAAAACAGACGATTGCATTTTTGCCGTGTGGCAATAATTTGGGGGTTTGGGCTTGTGTTTGAACTTGTCGATAACGAAGTGGATCATTTTGCAAAAATAAAGGTTGTCGGTGTCGGCGGCGGCGGCTCTAATGCCGTAAATAACATGATACAGAGCGGTTTGCAGGGCGTGGATTTTATCGCCGTAAATACGGACGCCCAAGCGCTTATTCACGCCCTCGCGCCTAAAAGGATGCAAATCGGCGAGAAGCTGACGCGTGGTTTGGGAGCCGGCGCGAAGCCGGAAATCGGTGAGCAGGCCGCGCAGGAAAGTCGCGAAGATATATTGGAAGCGCTCAGAAATTCGGATATGGTGTTCATCACCGCCGGAATGGGCGGCGGCACGGGAACCGGCGCCGCGCCGGTTGTCGCCGAATGTGCGCGGGAGATCGGCGCCTTGACGGTCGGTGTCGTGACGAAACCTTTTGCCTTTGAAGGGCCGGCGCGTAAACGCAAAGGTGATATGGGAATTGAGAATCTGAAGAAATATGTTGATACTATCATCATAATTCCCAATGACAGGTTGTTGCAGGTGGTCGATAAGCGTACGCCGCTTACCGAAGCTTTTCGGTTGGCCGACAGCGTTTTGCATCAGGGCGTCAAGGGAATTTCGGATCTCATTTCACAGTCGGGATTGGTTAATTTGGATTTTGCCGACATAAAGTCCATAATGAGCAATGCCGGATCCGCGCTTATGGGTATAGGTGAAGGGCGCGGCGAGAATGCGGCGGTGGATGCGGCCAAGTTAGCGGCGGAGTCGCCGCTGTTGGAGACGAGCATCCAAGGCGCACGGGGCATTATTTTAAATATCACCGGCCCCGGCGAGGCATTGACCATGGTCGCTGTCAATGAAGCTATGAGTGCGATTCATGATGCCGCGCATCCCGACGCCAACATAATCTTCGGCGCCACTATTGATGATTCCATGGAAGAAGTGACGGTGACGGTCATAGCGACCGGCTTTGATTCCGGCGATACGTTGGGAACTCCCGACACTCACGCCACGGGGTTGTCTAATTTTACGGCGCCTACGGTGCCGACTTTTGACTTCCCTTCGTTCGTTTCTTCGGGAGGAACGCAGGCGCAACCGACGCAACAACCTGCTGCCGGTGCTTCGGCCAATTCGAGCGGACAGAATGTGACGGGTAGCGCCGCAACTTCTACGACGCCCGGTCAAGCTTCGTCGGCGGGTAATCAGTCGACGGACATCGGCATTGACATTCCTTATTGGATGCGTCGCAAGTAATGCACTCCCCGCGTATTTGTGCCGAAAGCGGCGCCGGTTGGTTGGCAGAGAGGATTCTGTTTGGAATCGGAGAGCCGAAGGTTTTGATGTTGCGTTTAGGGAAACGCTGCATAAATGAGTTCGTGCCATTGCCGAGGGATTTTTTCGGCAGACAAGGAATGACGACGAAGCGTAGTGGTGC
>CAJORE010000183.1 GCA_905236595.1 uncultured Selenomonadaceae bacterium
GCACCACTACGCTTCGTCGTCATTCCAAATCTTCCGAAAAAATCCCTCGGCAATGGCACGAACTCATTTATGCAGTATTTCCCTAAAAACTGTTCGATCTTAGCCAAATTTCGTCGGCGCGGAATTTTGCTTGCAAAAATATTATTTGGAAGTAACCTTATGAAAAAAGTGTATTGTCATGTTTAAGCAGAAACCATTATTGTTGAACAAAGAAAATATTGGTGCGGTCACCGCAGAAATAAGCGCCGAACTCTTGCGGCTTAAAGCTTCAAAAGATGAAGCCAAGTACGCCGAACTCCTTTTGGAAGAAACCTTCATGCGTATGCACACAAACAATCACGTCAACGAAATGTTTGTGACCGCAGAGCGACGGCTTGGCGACATAAATATGCGTTTGGAGTGCGAAGGCGGCGAATACAATCCCTTAATCGAAGCCACGGATTTTGACGAAGAGGATGCGGATTATTTTCGTACCCTAATCTTAAAAGCGCACCGTTCGCAAATGAACTACATTCGCAAAAACGGTCGCAACGTTGTCATTGTCGCCGTCCACAAAGCGAGCGGCAAACAGATTTATTACACACTTATCGGCATGGCTTTGGGCATTTTGTGCGGCATAGTGATGAAAGAATTCTTGACGCCGGACACGGTTAATTTCTTCGACAAGACGATTGTCAAAAGTTTCCGTTCCATGTTCCTCAATGCCCTCAATATGATGATTGCCCCCGTCATATTCTTCAGCGTCATAAGCGGCGTAACAAGCATAACCAACGCCGCCGACATAGGCCGTATCGGCGGCAAACTCATAGGGTTTTATTCACTTACGACAATAGCGGCGTCCTTCCTGAGCGTCGTTATCGGCTATACCATATTTAGCGGCGACGTGCCGCAAATCGGCACCGTCGGCGCAAGCGGCCAAGCGCCGTCCTTCTCGTTGATAACCATGTTGGTCGGCATCGTCCCGAAAAATTTGGTGGATCCCGTTGTTACCGGCAATATGTTGCAAATCATATTTATGGCGGTCGTTTTTGGCATTTGCCTCAACAAACTTGGCGATAGCGTTAAAATTCTGAACGAACTTATTGCCGCCATGAACAAGTTTTGTCTGCGAATGATAACCTTGATTGTGTACTTCATACCGTTTATCGCCTTTCTTTCCATGGCTTCGCTGATTTTTAACATCGGCCTTGACTCGGTACTGGTTCTTGGCGAACTCGTAGCGGGGCAGTTGGTCGGCAGTTTTGTCATGGTAGCGGTATACGTCTTACTGTTGGTCGCCGTCGGACACATTACCCCGTGGCCGTTTTTACGAAAAATTCCCGCCTTTCTTCCCATTCCCCTTTCCACCAGTTCATCAAACGCCACGATACCTTTCACCATGAAATTTTGCACGAACAAAATGGGCATCGCGCCAAAACTGACCTCCTTTTCCATCCCGGTCGGAGCCACGGTGAACATGGACGGCGGTTGTTTTTATTTGTCGATTGCCAGCATTATGTTGGCGCGAATGTACGGCGTAGATCTAAATGTCGATGTGTTGTTCACGATTTTTGTAACGGTCGTTGCTCTTTCAATCGGTGCGCCGGGCGTTCCGGGCGGTGCGTTCGTATGCTTGGCGTCTATCGTGGCGGCGCTTGGTCTGCCCGCCGAAGCTACGGCAATAATACTCGGCATAGACCCAATTTGCTCAATGCTCCGTACGACGCTAAACACCGTAGGCGATATTGTTGCCGGCACGGTTCTTGCGTGCAACGAAAACTTAATCGACAAAAGCGTATATTTGAAAATGTGATTCCGTGGTATGAATCACCAAAAATGTGGTTGCAATCCGCAACTGTTCAACAACTTCCGGACGCAAAAAATTCGCCGATTGTTGCCCATACCGAGAACGCAACAAACAGCTTGCAAATTCTCATTTCTACATATAAAAGGAACCTCTAAAAACTATCTTTTGGGGGCTTCGCCCAAACCCACACGGGGCTTTGCCCCTTGACCCCGGCAGGGAGCTTCGCCCCCTGCACCCCGAATGTTTTTAGTTTTCGAGATGCCCATAAAGAGGAGGC
>CAJORE010000184.1 GCA_905236595.1 uncultured Selenomonadaceae bacterium
AAAATTTTTCAACCGCATAGTATATAATTGAAATGTATTCTGTATACATTTACCTTCCGATTATGACAGACTTTATCATGGTTAAATTCTCTTTTGCCCGTTTAAGGTTTTTTGTCGGATGTGTTTTTTCGTAAAAATATGACCATAGTCCCGCCGGTTACGCAATGCAATAGCATGATGTAACACGCAACGAGATAATCATGTAAGCGAACATAGCGAATTTAAAAAGCTGTGGACAAATGAGTCAATCTTGCGTATAATATCATGGGTGTTTGTAAGCAACGCTATTAAGACAATGGCCGTTTACGAAAAACAGTTAGCTCCGTAAAATCAGAGCCTTCCCCGGTGCGGAGAGGCTTTTTTTGTGTGGCAAAGTGAGTTGCATTATGTTTGTCGCACTTGTCTCAACGCTAAGGGAAAAATTTTAACCCCCAAAAACCGTAGCGGCAGGAATTAGGCCAAATGGCGAAGAATAGCTAACGTCAGCAGTCGTACAGAAAGGAGAACTTTATGAGCAAAAAGCAAAAGAACAAACAAAAGAAAGCGACGCGAACGGCAGTCGGCAACCAACAACAACAACAACCTGCCGTTCTTGCCGAATCGACAACGGCAAACGAGAGTATAAAAGAAGTTATTGCCGAAAGAAAAATAGTCGAACAAATGCGCCAGACCATGAAAAATTGGCGCTTGGCACGCACACTTTTGTCCGAATCGTTAACCGCTTGTTTGGCAAAATTAACGAATGATGATGTAATTGATGATGACACACGAAACAACCTGACCACGCATTTGGCCGCCGAAAGCCGCCATCAAGCAAATTGCTTGGCGTTGTTTGACAATGAACGAACAGATGAGTTGCAATCACTTACCGTATTGACAAACAAGATAAACGCTTTGGCAAAATCCATCCACGCCAAGGAACACGCCGACGAATTGGCGGAAATACTAAAGAAATTTGCGGCGGCAAAAGGCGGCGGCCAAGGCCAAGTCATGTCGTTGCTTGGAAAACGCGCCGACAAAATATTAAGCGACCGCGCCAATATGACTGTCGAAGAGTTTTTTGATCAGGGCGGCAATTATTTAACGCTTGATGAGCTAATCGAACAAAAACGACCTTGGTGCGAGGATGATTTGGAGCTTGCCGCCGATTTCGGCAATGCCTGTATGGCCTCTTTGATTAACGGTCAACTGTCTTTTGACGGCAAACGCCACAAACCGGCCGGGCAAGTTTTCGCCGCTTTGGCGGAAAAAACCGAACTTGCCCCGGCTGAGGATGCGGAAAATATTGCTGAACAGGTAATAGCGAAAGATACCCCGCCGAAACAAATGTCGGACAATGCCAAAAAAATAACGAATACCGTCGAACCCGATTTGTCGCTGTTTCAAGAAGAAAGTGTCGCAACGGATCGCGACGACGCGAACCCATCCGCAACGGAACGCGATAACAAACCGGCGTTAAGCTTACGGCCACCCGAAAAATCAATCAAGGAATTGGCCGCCTCCATTGCCGATAAAGCGCGGAAAACCTCACCCATAACCGACAAAATGTTGCGGGAAGCCGCCGCTCTAAACACGAGCAACACGGCGATTTATAAAGCCGAGTTAAAGCGCATAGCCGATTGCGGCATTGCGCCGACTAAATTTATTGATGCAGAATTTGCCGAAGAAATTGTGCCGTGGAAAGATCTTAATCAGTCGTCGTTCATAAGGGAGATCAACGATGTTGTCCGCATGAGCGACAGATGTGTCGGCGATTGGCTGTCCGTCATATTGCGGCATGAGGTATTCACCGTCGAATCCCTCCTCAGCAAATCCGGCGCGTCTGCGGATTCATCGCGTCGTTTCGAGAGCAAAGCCCGTAGCAATGCCCTGATTTTGATAAATTTTTTGCTAAAGAACGGCATTATCGGCAAAATAACTTATAAATCCCGGGTGTTTTATGTGATAACGGGCGAAGGCCACGAGTTTTTGCAACGTCCGCGCATAAACAAACTTTACTTGGGCAACATCAAAGTCAACGGTGTTACAAACAGTGCCGATTGGAATGAATTAAGCGAAAAAAAACGCCGCGCCTCATTGGTCAGAAGCTGTTTGCTGAACGAAATTACGGCACCTATGGGCGCTTCGTCCGATTTCGGTTCGGTGCGCATCAACTTGTCCGGCGTGTACAACTATGCCGTACTGCGGCTCACCGATGATTACGGCGCCAAATACGTCGTTCGCGCCACTACGCTCCTGCTTGAAGAGCGAAGATGGCGCAAGGAACTGTGCGAAGAAAAAAGCGAGACTATTTTGGAATTGGCGGCGGCCAACGCTCCTGCCATTTTGTGCGTTGAGAAAATCTTTCTTTTTGTCGCCGAAACCGAAGATAATATTCAGCCATGGTTAGATTACATAAAGAATTGGCCGATGCGAGCGTTGGTCTTTATTCCGGCTCTGCCGACAAACGAAGATGACATAACCGCCAAAAGGCAAGAGGGCATATTATTGGATGCCGACGGCAACAGGTATGAATTGACCCAATTTTTCAAAGATTTGGCAAAAGCTCACCGACCCGTCAAACCAAACGAAAAAATAACGGCCTTGCGAACGCCCAAAAACGACGGCAACGCCAACGGCGTATCGGTTGAAAAGAACAGCAAACCGAACACGAAACAAGACAAACGCACGGCAAAAGAAAAAGTCGCCGCCACTGCCATAGCTCCGGCTAAACCCGACGATACCGGCGCCGAAGAAACGGCGGAAATGCACAAAATTGCGGAAAAGGGAACCAGGTTGGCGGAAATTGCCATCGCCGATGCCAAAACCAAAGCCGATAAATTGGCGGCGCAACTTATCGCCGACGACGAAACCACTCCCAAATTGTTGCGGCAAAAAATCGTCGCGGACGTAGAAATGGCCGGCAAATTGTTTGTCAATGGCTTTGCGGCCGACGGGCTGATGTGGTTACATTCGTTGCGCGATATGAGCGGCGACAAACGAGCGGCGGAAATCGTCCTCGAAGTCGGGTTTATCTTGGACGATCCCTTGGTCAAAACCAATTTGCAGACTGTTGATACTTTTAATTTTGCCGATTATCCGACCGACGCGTATGACGGCACCGAACCGGGCTTGGGCGGTCATTACCTGCATTTGGCGGCGCTCATAAAAAATTTCTACAATCCCAAAGATGTACACAGCTATCAACTGGAAAACCGCTGGAAACAGCTTAACGACGACAGGGGCAATGAGATTTTGCGGCGCTGTCCGGAAATAAAGCAGCTGGTGGAGCTGTTTAGAAAAGTGGCCGTCTCGACGAACATTTCTTTTGCGTATCAACTCAAATTCGCTTGCCCGGACGACAAGGAAGATGCCGCGCTTATCGAAAATGCCCTGGCCGCACAGACCGAACACATAAAAGCCGCCGTCAACATAAAGATAAGCAATGTTCAAATGAAAAACATGGCGGAAAAAATGTATCGGCGCAACGGACTTATCACCCCGTATTTCGTCGATGCCAAAAACAAGCCCGTGCCGGAACTTACGGAGTTTTGCCGTCAATTTTCCCTGCTTGACCTTACGGATACAACCCTTAATGTTTCCGCATTGCCGGACGAAGAGATAATCAGCGCCGATTTGCTTGGCGATTATGTGGATGCCCAATGGAACAGCAGCGCTACTCACGCCCGAAAAAGCGAAAAATTTACGGGACGCGCCAGAAACAATCAAATAAACTTGCTTACCAAAGCACTTGCGGCGCTTGTCCGGTATGTAATGCTCCGTCAAAAAAACGCCAAACCCCAAGCGACGCAACAAGAAGGAATAGGCAGCGGCGACCGCCAAAAATGTTTGGATTTGATAGCGGCGCTTAAACAAAATTTAACGGCAAATATTCCCGTCGTTCCTTTTGAACAGATCGGTTACGGCGTATTGAACCGCTTGCTGGATAAAATAGCCGCCGATGTCCGGGGCGAGGCGAAACAAATGCCGCTTTATGCGCCCTTGCTGTTAGGTAAGGATTACATCGAGTTGAACGGTGACGCCGTGCCGCAAACCGACAATTTCCGCGTGGCGGAGTTTAGGTTGCGCGAACGGTTGGTTTCCCATTCGGCGTGCGTATTATCCGTGGGCGACACCAAGGAAGCGGCGCAAGATGCGTTAAAGTCGGCGTTCTCGCGCCATGATTTGGGGCAGGTGCGCCTTTTGGCAAAGTTTTACCCGGCGTATTTGGAAACAACGGCCGAAGATATAGAAAAGAGCCTCCGCGCCGGCGAACGCGTAGCGGAACGCGAATTTGACGGTGCCGTAAAAAATTTCCTCGGCAATTTGGAGCTTGATTACAACTACGGCCGCATAACCGACAAGACCCGCACGGATTTTTACATTGAAGTGGCCGAAACGGCCCGTAAGCACTTTGAAAATACCGGCAATTTGGGGATTTACAAATCATTTTTGGCGGCTTGCCGCGAAGGTATCGACAAATTGTCGCGGCCGCATCGGTTAGAACTGCTTAAACGCTACGAATCATTGGCAAAGTTGCTGGCCGAACGGCTTAACAACGAACGGAACGGCGCCGAAGTCGATGCCGATGTACTGGCGGAACACGAAAAAAAGAAAAATGACATACTGCGCATTATCAAGGAGCAGATTGACCTTGGCAACTTAACGGTGGCGGAAGATTATATCAATCGCTCCGAAGCGGGAGACTATTTGGAGCTGTCCGTCACCTCGGCACAAAACGAAGAATTGACGGCCTTTTTGGAAGATCACTATCAAAAATATTACGGAATTTGCACCAAGCAACGGGCAAAATCTTTGGCGCTCAACAATATTTACGAACAAATGCAACACGGCAGCCATAACCGCAAGGAGCGCGATGCCGCCGCCTTTATCGACTGTTGGCGCGATCTGAAGAATCCCGCCAATATCAAGGAACTGCTGGCGCACTTGTCCTATGGCAATGTCAACGAAATAAAAAGCGCCAAAAACGGCGATGTAACGATTTTCAAGGTGACATTTAATGATGACGGCAAGCAACAGCAAAAATATGCGCATCCCTTCGCTGTCTTTGGCACCGATTGCCGCATCTACGGCTTGGAAGTTATCGTTCTGTTGGGCAATCGTTCCGCCGACGGCATTGCCGAAGCCTTAAAACAATCGTTAAACACCGGCAGTTGCGGACACATCTGCGTTGCCGATTGCGCCTTGGCGCTGGCCGAACGCCGTAAATTGGCGCAACTGATGAAAACCATTCCCGACCTTAAGAACATCGTGGTTTTAGATCGCGTTTTAGCGCTGTATCTGACCCAATTTGAAGATAACGTGCGCGGGGAACGATTCTTGCGCCTTGCCATACCTTTTGCTCAGGTGCAACCCTACACGGCTTCGTCCGTGGTGCCGCCCGAAATGTTTGTCGGACGTGAACGCGAAATGCAGGACATAATGAATATGCGCGGGAGTGTCCTTGTATACGGCGGTCGTCAGTTGGGCAAAAGCGATCTTTTGCAACAAACGAGAAGTTTAATGCACCGCCCGGTCGATGGCAAATACGCTTTGCTGGTAACCCTCAAAGGTTGCGACACGCAAAGCGCCCTCGCCAAAATCGGCCACGAACTTGTCAAAAACAAATTATTGAAGAAAATCCCTGCCGATTGGGACGAATTCTACCGTGAAACCGATATTTTAATGACGGACGGCCTTGCCGCCAAACCGTTTACGCAGTTAATGCTCCTTATGGACGAGGCGGACAGCTTCTTG
Source organism: uncultured Selenomonadaceae bacterium (assembly GCA_905236595.1). Lineage (GTDB taxonomy): Bacteria > Bacillota > Negativicutes > Selenomonadales > Selenomonadaceae > CAJORE01. The sequence goes on from CAJORE010000184.1 coordinate 5,737, forward strand.
GATGCGGCGGCGGCGGAAAATAATCGTCCCGTGGAGGTTTTGAAAGACTTAATGGAAAGCCACAGCGGCCGCTTCAAATTTGTTTTGGCGGGTCTGCATCGCGTGATTTATTTTGGCAACAACACGGTATTTGGCCAACTGGGGCATATTACCATTCGTCCCTTTAACTACACGGAAGCGTATGAACTTCTGCTTAAGCCCATGTCCTACATGGGATTTGCCATTGGTTCGCCGGCCATAGCCGGATCGATTTTTGCCCGCGCCAACTATTTCCCGGGGCTTATCCAGTATTATTGCAAAATGCTGGTGGACGCCGCCTCCGACAATTACAAACAAAATAATTTCAACAGCGTCAACAATCCGCCGTACGTTTTGGACGATGAATACTTAAAACGCATGATGAACGACGGTGATTTCCAGCAGGAGATTAACCGCAAATTCCAAATCACTTTGGAGCTTGGCACCGACAATTACTACGACATCATTGCCTTGGCGCTCGTGGTGCATTGTCACTACGAAGGCCGCATAACAAGTGTAACGCCGCAAAATATCCGCGAAGTATGCGACGCATTCTCCGTCACCAAAATAACCGACCTGACCGACGAACGGCTGTCGGCGTTGATGAGCGAAATGGCCGAGCTGAACATCTTGCGAATGTTGCCCGACGAAAGCAAGGATCGCTATGTGTTTAACCAATACACATTCTTTTCGATGATGGGCACTATTGAAGAAGTGGAAGAAAAACTTACCAAATACGGGGAAGAGGGGTGAGCCGTCCATGATGAATAATGATGTTGATTTGGCGTTTGAATGGTGGCGGCAGACCTCGGGCCCTCGTCGTTTGCTCAGAAAACTTACGGGAAACGCTTTAACAAGCGACTGTTCGGCAACGGACGTAAACGCCGACGCAAATTTTTTTGAGGTGTTTTCCGCCGGTGTCTTTGAAGAGGACAGCGCCGTCATAATCGAGCATGAAGAAGTCGATGCCAATACCGGCGACGAGGATTTTCTCCACACACTATTGGATAAATACGCCGCTCCCGACTATGTAATCGACCTTTTGTGCGATTCGCCTTTTTTGGATATGGCGACCAAGGGAGCGTTAAAACACCGCATAATTTTCGTAACGCTGAAAGATCGTACGCCGTGGGCGGCAAAAGTTGGCGCCGCCTTTAACAAAGGGGCGAAAAAGAACGGCGGCGCGTCCTGCGGCACACTCATATTTCTGACCGGTTATCTTGACGAAGATTTCTCCTCCGGTTGCGGCGTTGAGATACTGCGCACCAAAGATTACATTACCGCCTACGACTATCAATCATTTGCCGGGCATCTCTTGGCGGAGTGCGGCGTCAAAGACGGCGCCAAACGCTTATATACGGCGGGTTTATCGGCGGCAATCACCGCACCGTTTAACGATTATTCCCTGGTGGCTCGTGCCGCGACGCCGCAACTTTACCGCGAACCGCTCCAAACAGCCAAACGCATTTTGGGCGATGCTTTTGTCGAAGAACGGGTAACCCGCAGTTTGTGGGAAATACAAATGCAAACGGTCATGCCCGTTTCGGAAAACGTACGGCAAAAACTTATCATGGCTTATGAAAAAGATCTGGCCAACATTTTGATAAATCCCGTTGAAGACGATTTCGGCAATGTCCTCACCGAGCCTTTGGACATGGAGTTGCGGCATTTGCGTTATTACGGCGCTTATGAAAAATTTTTCGCTTACAACGATTGGGAGACTTTGTGTTTTATATGTGATGTGCGGAACCGTTTGGCACATTTGAAAGTTCTATCGACCGACGAATTGGAGCGCGTTTTTTCTCTTGTGTGACCATGCGGGGAACTTTCGCCGTCTCAAAATGCCATCGGCATTGGCGCAAAACGCGCCTAAAATTTTCCGCAAAAAACAGGTATTCGGGCATCGCCTGCAATCTATTGCGTCAGCCGTTGTCTTTGCCGAAGGGACGGCAGGCGGCCAAAAAAAACGGTTTTCCAAGATGCCCGTCATAATCGAGGGAGCGTGATAAATTTGGTTTCTGAATATAAATTCGCCACTATTGACGAAGCAATCGCCGATACCAAGGCCGGCAAATTATTGGTGGTTGTTGATGATGAAGACCGCGAAAACGAGGGCGACCTCATTATATCCGCCGACAAAGTGACGCCCACCGCCATAAATTTTATGGCGACATACGCCAAAGGGCTTATTTGTACGCCAATGGAAGGGGAGCGTCTTTCAGAGCTTGAAATAGGACAGATGGTGAAAGACAACACCGACAATCACGAAACGGCCTTCGCCGTGTCCGTTGACGCATTCGATACCGATACGGGCATTTCGGCTTTTGAGCGTTGTCACACCATAAAAATGCTTATCGACCCTGCGGCAAAGCCAAGTTCCTTTCGC
>CAJORE010000185.1 GCA_905236595.1 uncultured Selenomonadaceae bacterium
CGACGAATCGTGAGCTTTGTCACCCTTGACGACAAATTGCAAAAAGGGCAGCTTTACGGGCTTATCCGTTTTGGTTCGTGCGTGGAGATTGTTATGCCCGAAAATGTTGAAATCATGGTTCGCAAAGGGCAAAAAGTTACGGGCGGGGAGACGATTATCGGGAGGATAAAAGATTAAATGGATAATCTTAAGAAAATTATTCCCAATGCGTGTACGTCGCTTAATTTGCTGTTTGGTATGTGTTCTTTGATGTACACCGTGAGCGGCAATTTGACGGGCGGTGCGCTGTGCATTTTTCTCGCGCTTGTTGCCGACGGGCTTGACGGGCGTATTGCCCGTTTTTTTGGCGTGTCAAGCGAACTTGGCAAGGAAATGGATTCGCTGTGCGATTTAGGCTCTTTCGGTGTTGCCCCCGCCATGTTAGCCTATTGTTTTTATTTGCATAATTTCGGTTACGTCGGGCAAGCCGTAGCCATAGCGTTTGCTTTGTGCGGCATGTGGCGTTTGGCGCGGTTCAACGTAAATACCGACGTTGTTCACGGCTATTTTATGGGATTGGCCATTCCGGCGGGAGCGTGTGTCGTTGCGTCGTCGGCTTTGCTGTTTTCGGCTCTTTCCGTGCCGATTGTCGAATACGGTTATGCTTATCCGTCGATGATTGCCATTTTGTCGTACTTGATGATAAGCCGTATTCATTATCCCAATTTCAAAGGCGACGGTGCGGAAAAAAATTACGGAGTCGCCAAAGTCGCCGCCGCCGTGGTATTTGCCGCCGTTGTGTTTTTCGGACAAGCGGCAATGCCATACGCCGTGTTGTTTGCCGCGACGTTCACTTACGCGACTTTCGGCATAATAAATTCGCTGTGTGCGCTGTTTGTTAAGGAAGAACAAGAATGAACTACCCTTTTGACATCATAATGGTGCCTCTGCAATTTGTAATATTATTTTTCACCGTTTATTTTTTCGTTATCGGTTACTGCGGTATGTGGCGCAAACACGAAGACAAAATTTTGACGCCCACGAAAAAAATCGCCGTTATTGTTGCCGCACATAACGAAGAAGCCGTAATCGGCCAGCTTGTCGAAAACTTAAAGCAACTCAATTACCCCGCCGATCTTTACGATATTTACGTCATTGCCGACAACTGCACGGACAGTACGGCAACCGTCGCTCATGATGCCGGAGCAATCGTTTGCGAGCGGACACACCCGACGAAAAAAAGCAAAGGCTTTGCCTTGGAGTGGATGTTTGAACGGCTCTTTGCCATGGACAAGGAATATGATGCCGTTGCTATTTTCGACGCCGACAATTTGGTTCACCCGAATTTTTTGTTGGAGATGAATAATCGCCTGATGAAGGGTGACAAAATTATCCAGGGGTATTTGGACGCCAAAAATCCGTACGACACATGGGTTGCCGGCACTTTTGCCATAGCTTTTTGGGTTATCGACCACATTTCACATTTGGCTAAAACCAACATAGGTTTGTCGGCGGTGCTGGGCGGTACCGGCATGTGTATAACCGTGGACGTTTTGAAAAAATACGGTTGGCGCGCCACTTGTCTCACCGAGGACATGGAGTTCACCATGAAATCCTTGGCGGAAGGGATAAAAACCACTTGGGCGCACGATGCTATTGTTTACGACGAAAAGCCGCTCACATTCAAACAGAGTTGGAACCAGCGCAAGCGTTGGGCGCAAGGACAGTTTGACGTGGCGCACCGTTTTATTCCAAAAATGCTCAAAGAGGGTATAAAGCGGCGGGACTTACGCATTTTGGACGGTTGTGTTTATCTTTTGCAGCCCCATTTCTTGATGATTTCCACGTTTTTCATAGTCGTTAGTTATGTGCAACTTGCTTTTCCGCCGTTTTACACGAATATATATCGCTTTATGCCCAACGAACTTATGACGGCCATAATGATGGGGCAATACATCTTGCCCATGATTATTTTGTTCAAAATCAAAGCCAAAGCCAAGGCTTGGCTTTATTTGCTCTTGTACCCCGTGTTTATTTATTCGTGGATCCCCATTATCTTCATCGGGTTTATCCACCGCAACGAACACGAATGGAGCCACACGAAGCATACCCGCGCCATGAGCATCGAAGAATTGTCCGGCAAGAAAGGTATTCGCCATTGAAAGAGGAAACGATTGCCAAAGTGGCCGCCGATTTGGCGGATTGGCAAATGCCGCCGATTGATGATTGGCATGGTTTTGTTTATAGGCCGTCGGAAAAAATCGTCGACGATCGGCGGGAGATTTTTGTGTGCGTCAATGAAGATAAGCATTTATCGGCAACGGCGTATTTTCACGAAGAAACCCGTGAATATAAATTGCGGGTCAAGGTCGGATTGAACGAGACGGTACGAATTGAGTTTATAGCCGGAAATTTGGCTGATTTTGCCGAACGTTTGAAAATGTATTTTGCGGCGCTTTTGACGGAGCTTAATGATATAAAAAATTTGCCGGTGCCGCCGCTCCTGAAAGAAAAGGGTATTGACGAATGGTCTTATGGCGAATGTTTGCCGCCCGTTTGCGAAGGATTCGCATTGTTTATTGAGCCGCGTGCGCCTTTCCCCGTTGCCAACGGGTCATACATCATCGTCGATTACAGCGATTTTTCGATTGGCAGTAACTTTACGCTTTACTACAATATTTTTCGCGATGAATTTTTCGCCGAAATGCGTATAGCCGGTGTTCCCACCGTAACTTATGATTTTGACGCCAAAACTTTGTCGCGGTTAACGATGATAATAAAAACCAAGTTAGCAACAAAATTGGCGGAAATTCGCCGCGAAACAATCGCCGAATGAATACGGAATTTTGTCTGCACGGGGGAAGGGGGGCTGACGATGCGCGAAAAAAAGCGCGAATTTTTTATTGTGGATGGCTATAACCTTATTTATGCCGCTCCCAAATTGACGGCAATGTTCGTGGGTGAGGACGGGCAGAATTTGGGCGGCGACGGTTTGGCGGCGGCACGAGATGCGCTCATCCGTATGGTATCCGAGTATGGCGCTTATGAGCATTACGACATTACCATGGTTTTTGATGCGCCCAATACCTTTGATGATGAATTTGTGCAGGAATTAGGCGAACATTGTCGGGTAATTTATACCAAAAACGGAGAAAGTGCCGATAATCGCATTGAGCGTTTGACGTACGAGATGGCGCGACAAAGAAAAATCGTGCGCGTTGTCAGCAGCGACGGAACAATCGAGAGCGTAATTTTGGGTGCCGGCGGCTATCGCATTCCCTCGCGGGAATTTATTAGTGCTATTGAGCGCACAAAAAAAGAGTTGCGTCGCGATTATTTGAGTGCAGTCACATTACCGCTCGTTCGTCACGATGTAAGTACACGCCTTGATGATGCGACGGTGGCGGCGCTTGATAAATTGCGGCGGGGTGAGGAAATTTGACGTGGGGGCTTTACGTCCACATTCCTTTTTGCCGACGCAAGTGTTTCTATTGTGATTTTGTTTCCTACGACGATCAAGACGAGCTCATGCCCCGCTACGTTGAGGCATTGGCGGCGGAAATGCGTGGAAAAAAACGGTTGTTTGACATAGATACGCCGCCGACGACTGTTTATATAGGCGGAGGAACGCCGACGGTGCTGCCGTTACGCTTGATTACCCGTTTGCTTGCGGTAATCGGCGATATTTTTTTTGGCGTGGCGGCGACGGAATTTGCGGCGCGTCTTCGCGAAACGGCGACCGAATTTACCATTGAGGTTAATCCCGGCACCGTCAACGAAGAATATTTGACGCAACTTGTGCATTGCGGCGTCAATCGGTTAAGCATTGGCGCGCAAAGCTTCAATAATGAGCTTTTGCGTAGTTTGGGACGAATCCATTCAACCGACGATATTTTCGGCGCTGTTTTAACTGCGAAAAAAGTCGGCTTTGACAATATAAGCGTCGATTTAATGTATGCCGTGCCGGGCGAAACTTTGGAAACTTTGCGCTCCGATATTGCAATTGCCGCCACCAAGCTCGATTTGCAACACATATCGGTTTACGGGTTGACGATTGAACCGAATACGCGATTTGCCGCATTGCAAAAGTCGGGGAAGTTGTTGTTACCCGACGATGATACCGTTGATGCGATGTACGATTATTTGACGTACGAACTGCCGAGAAAAGGTTTTCGGCGTTACGAAATATCAAATTATGCCGGAGGAGACGGTTTTGTAAGCCGCCATAATCTTGGTTACTGGCATTTTAGGAATTATATCGGCGTCGGGGCGGCAGCACATTCTTTTTGGCGTAATGTCAATGCGCCTTACGGCGGACGTTTTTTTAACCCGCACAGTTTGAAAGAATATTTTTCGGCGGTATTTGATCAAGAGAAGTACTGTGGCATAAAGGAAGATATACTTGATTTGCGGTCGGCCATCGGCGAATTTTGTTTTTTGGGACTTCGTACGGCCGAAGGAATAGAAAAGCAACGCTTTAACGATTTTTTTGGACAAAACTTTGACTTTTTTTTTGCTCCGACCATAAAAAAACTAAGTGAACGCGGGGCGGTTATCGCCGATGACAACCATGTAAAATTAACGCCCTTGGGCGCAAAATACGGCAATATGGTTTTTGCGGAGTTTGTTTAGTGAAAGCGGTTCCTTGCTGTTGTAAGCAATCGCTTGAGTTGACAAAGCGCCGTTGACGGTTGCCGATAAATGTTATGCGAAAAAACGCTTCCCCATGTGGGGAAGCGTTTTTCTTAGTTTTGTTTTTCGTGACCAAGAATTCTGTATCGTAAATCAACCCTTGTTCTTGGTGATGACTTCTTTCATGGTCGATGCAACGTTTTCTTTGGTGAAGCCGAATTTTTTGAAGAGCAATCCGGCGGGAGCC
>CAJORE010000186.1 GCA_905236595.1 uncultured Selenomonadaceae bacterium
ACTCGCGCCGTCACGCGGAAGATCCGTGCGGCGGGGACGATGAAAGGCGTCATTTGCGCGGCGGACACGCCGCAAGAGCAAATTGACGAATGGTTAAGCAATCCTTTGGAGCGCGAAGTCGTTAAAATTTGCACAACCAAGGAAAAGTACGTCATTGAAAGCGACCGGCCGAACGCTCCTCATGTCGTTGCCGTGGATTTCGGCGTCAAGCGGAACATTTTGAATTCGCTCCGCAAAGTCGGTTGCCGTTTGACGGTAGTCCCGGCGTTTACATCGGCAGAGGACATTTTGGCGCTAAAGCCCGACGGCGTTTTTTTGAGCAACGGCCCCGGGGATCCCAAGGATGTGCCGGAGGCGATTGCGATGATTAAGCGGCTCTTGGGTGAGGCGCATTTGCCCATATTTGGTATTTGCTTGGGGCATCAGCTCTTGGCGCTGGCCATGGGGGCGGACACTTACAAGCTGAAATTCGGTCACCGGGGCAGCAATCAACCCGTGCAGGATTTGGCGACGGGGCGTGTTTATATTTCGTCGCAAAATCATGGTTACGCCGTGGACGAAAAATCTCTGGCGAATTTGCCGCTTTCCGTGACTCACCGATCCGTGAACGACGGCACGGTGGAGGGCATGAAGCACGATACCTTGCCCGTATTTTCCGTGCAATATCATCCGGAAGCCGCACCGGGACCCGATGACAATATGTACCTGTTTGAGGAATTTTTGCGGAACATGGGCGCATGACCGCCCGTAAAGCAAAGAAAAGATACTTTTTGTTCGGCAAATGCCGTTATATAAGGAGCAGAATTTTGCCCAAAAAGAACAACATTAAGAAAGTAATGGTTATCGGCTCCGGACCAATTATTATCGGGCAGGCGGCCGAGTTTGATTACGCCGGATCGCAAGCTTGTCGCGCCTTGAAAGAAGAAGGGCTGACGGTGGTGCTGGTCAATTCAAATCCGGCGACGATTATGACCGATACACATATCGCCGATCGAGTTTACATAGAACCGTTGACGGCGCCTTTTTTGGCAGAGATTATCGCCAAAGAGCGCCCGGACGGGCTATTGGCCACTTTGGGCGGCCAGGCGGGGCTTAATCTTGCCGTGCAACTTGCCGAGGAGGGCGTCCTTGAAAAATACGGCGTCGAGCTTTTGGGGACGCCGCTTTCCGCCATAAAAAAAGCGGAAGATCGCGAATTGTTCAAGGAAACGATGGAGCAAATCGGCGAACCGATTCCCGAAAGCACCATTGTCGAGGACGTGGAAAGCGCCATACTGTTTGCCGAGAAAATCGGCTATCCCTTGATCGTGCGCCCTGCCTATACCATGGGCGGTACGGGCGGCGGCATTGCCGACAACGAGGACGAACTGACGGAAATCGTCATCAAGGGCTTGAAGTATTCCATGATCGGGCAGGTGCTGATTGAACGGAGCGTTGCGGGCTTTAAGGAAATCGAATATGAGGTTATGCGCGACGGCAACGACAACTGCATTACCGTGTGCAACATGGAGAACATCGACCCCGTGGGCGTGCATACCGGAGACAGCATAGTCGTTGCGCCCAGCCAAACGTTAAACGATTATGAATATCAAATGTTAAGGAGCGCTTCGCTGAAGATAATCCGCGCCCTTGGCATCGAGGGCGGTTGCAACGCGCAGTACGCCTTGGATCCGCACAGCCATAAGTACTACGTCATTGAGGTCAACCCCCGCGTCAGTCGTTCTTCGGCGTTGGCGTCAAAAGCCACGGGCTACCCCATTGCCAAAGTGTCGGCCAAGATTGCCGTGGGGCTTACGCTTGACGAAATCGACAACGCCGTAACGCAAAAGACGAAGGCTTGTTTTGAGCCGGCGCTTGATTATTGCGTGGTGAAGTTCCCGCGCTGGCCCTTTGATAAATTCGTGTGGGCGGATCATACGCTGGGAACGCAGATGAAGGCGACCGGCGAAGTTATGAGCATCGACCGCAATTTTGAAGGGGCGCTCTTAAAAGCGGTGCGCTCTTTGGAAATCGGTGTTCACCGTTTGCACCTAAAAAAGACCGACGCTTGGGACGACGCCAAATTAAAACGCCATATCGGGCGCATCAACGATGAGCGGCTCTTTGTCATTGCCGAAGCTTTTCGGCGCGGTATCACGGACATTGACGAAGTGCACGCCATAACGAAAATCGACAAGTGGTTCCTGCGGAAAATCAAAAATATCACCGACATCGAGGGGCGGCTTGCCCGCGAGGAACTGACGGCGGAACTTTTACGCACGGCGAAAACACGGGGATTGGCCGATCGCTCAATAGCGGAGCTTACGGGCAAGGATATTGACGCCGTGCGGCAAATGCGCAAAGCGGCGGGCATTTTGCCCCGCTATAAAATGGTCGATACCTGCGCCGCCGAATTTGCCGCCGCTACGCCCTATTATTACTCGACTTTTGCCGCCGACGAGGACGAAGTGACGGTTACGGCGGCGAAAAAAGTCGTGGTGCTTGGCTCGGGCCCGATTCGCATTGGGCAGGGGGTCGAGTTTGACTACTGTTCCGTGCATTGCGTGTGGGCGCTTCGCGAGTTGGGCGTTGAGGCCATTATCATCAACAACAATCCCGAAACCGTCAGCACCGATTTTGACGTGTCCGATCGCTTGTACTTTGAGCCGTTGACCGCCGAGGACGTTTTGAACATCATTGACAAGGAACAGCCGGACGGCGTTATCGTGCAGTTCGGCGGTCAGACGGCCATCAATCTTGCCGCATCCTTGGCCAAGGCGGGGGTGAAGATTATCGGTACGAGTGTCGATGATATTGATCGCGCCGAAGATCGCGAACGCTTTGACGAGGTTTTGACGGCGACGCAAATCCCGCGTCCCGAAGGAACGAGTGTCACCAATTTGGACGAAGCGGTGGCGGGGGCGGCGCGAATCGGTTATCCGGTGATGGTGCGCCCGTCGTACGTTTTGGGTGGCCGCGCCATGGAGATAGTCTACAACGAGGCGGAACTGCGGGACTATATGAGCCGCGCCGTTACCGTTACGCCGGATCACCCCGTGCTGGTGGATCGTTACGTTGAGGGGACGGAGGTGGAGGTTGATGCCATTTCCGACGGCGAAAATGTTATGATTCCGGGAATAATGGAACACGTCGAACGGGCGGGGGTCCATTCCGGGGACAGCATTGCCGTTTATCCGCCGCAGACCCTTCATGCCAAAACGATATACACGATTACCGACTACACCAAACGTTTGGCCGCCGCGCTTAAGGTCAAAGGCTTGCTGAATATACAGTTTGTGGTGGCGAACGGCGAAGTGTTTATAATAGAGGTAAACCCGCGTTCCTCACGAACGGTGCCTTTTTTGAGCAAGGTTACAAATATAAAAATGGTCAACCTTGCCACTCGCGCCGCCTTGGGCGAAACACTCGGCGACATGGGTGTCCGCGCCGGATTGACGGAGCCTAAGCCGTATGTGGCGGTCAAAGCCCCGGTCTTCAGCTTTGCGAAAATGCAGGACGTGGACATAGCGTTAGGCCCCGAGATGAAGTCCACGGGTGAGGTTATGGGCATTGATTATCATTATGCCCGCGCTCTCTATAAAGCCATAACGGGTGCGGGGACGCAGGTGCCGACCGGCGGCTCGATACTCTTTACCGTGGCCGACAAGGATAAGGACGAATTAAAGCAACTTGCCAAGGCTTTTTATGAAATAGGTTTTCACATCGTCGCCACGGTGGGTACCGCCAAAGCTTTGCAAGCCGTGGATATTCCCGCCGAAGTCGTCGGCAAAGTCCATGAAAAAAGTGCGGACATCATTAAGATGATTACCATGGGCAAGATTCACATGGTAATTAACACGTTGACGCAAGGACAGCACGTTCGCCGCGATGGGTTCCGCATCCGTCGCGCCACGGTGGAGCACGGCATACCGTGTTTGACCTCCTTGGATACGGCGTGGGAAGTGTTGCGGGTTCTGTCCTTCATGCGCGACCGACGGCTCGTTTATTCGCTGTCCGTGCAGGACTATGTCGGCGGGGGTGACGACCTTGCCTAAGCGGGTGGTGACGGAGGCGGAGGTTATAACACAGCGCCAAATGGCGCGTGATGTGTACTTTATGACCGTTGCCGCGCCGCAAATAGCCGCCGACGCCTTGCCCGGGAATTTTGTCATGGTGCAGACGGGCGATGGCGAAGCCCATTTGTTGCGTCGCCCCCTGGGCATTGCCGACGCGGATTTGGCGAAGGGGACAATTTCCTTCATTTATAAGGTAATCGGCGCCGGGACAAAAAAACTCACCGCGCTGAAAAACGGTGAGGTTCTGAGTATTTTGGGGGCGTTGGGTAATTCTTTTTCGTTCTCGTTTAACAAGCCGCTGTTGGTTGGCGGCGGTATCGGTTTGGCGCCCTTGCTCTATTTTGCCAAATGCGCCGAGGGCGCGGACGTCGTAATGGGCGGACGCACGGCGGCGGATATGTTTTGGACGAGGCTGTTCAAGCCCTATGTGCAAAATATGTTTGTCGCCACCGATGACGGGACGATGGGCACGCCGGGGTTTGCCGTCGATTTGTTGCCGTCCTTGTTGCAAACGGGCGAATACGACGGTATGCTTGCGGTGGGGCCGACGGTGATGATGCAAAAGGCGGCGCGTATTGCGGCAAAATTTGACGTGCCGTGTCAGGTGTCCTTGGAAAACCGCATGGGTTGCGGCTTGGGGGCGTGTTTGTCCTGTTGCGTGAAAACGGTTGACGGTATGCCTAAGAAAGTATGCACCGACGGGCCGGTGTTTTGGGCGCGGGAGGTGTGGGCATGACGGACGTCGATTTGAGCGTCGATTTGGCGGGCTTGACTTTGGCGACGCCGATTTTGACTGCCTCCGGCACCTTCGGTTACGGCGAAGAATTTGCCGACTTTGTGGATTTTGCCAAGCTGGGCGCGATAACCGTTAAGGGGACGACGCTAAAGCCTCGTTTGGGCAATGAAGGCATCCGCATTGCCGAAACGCCGTCGGGGATGCTAAACGCCATAGGCTTGCAAAACCCGGGCGTCGAGTATTTTTTGCAGACAATTTTGCCGCGCATAAGGGAGTTGCCGACGAATATAATTGTCAATATTTCCGGCGCGTCGAGCGAAGAATACGGCGAATTGGCGGCGATTCTGGACAAAGCGGACGGCGTGGCGGCGATTGAGCTTAATGTGTCTTGCCCAAATGTGAAAGACGGCGGCATGATTTTCGGCACGGACGAACAAGCTTTGACGGAGGTAACCAAAGCGGCCAAGCGGCAAACCAACAAGCCGGTCATTGTGAAGCTTTCGCCAAACGTAACAAATATCGTTGATATGGCAAAAGCCGCCGAACAAGCAGGAGCGGATGCGCTTAGTCTAATTAACACTCTGCTGGGCATGGACATTGATGTCGAGCGTCGTCGGCCGCTTTTGGGGAACATTACCGGCGGCTTGTCCGGACGCGCCGTCCTTCCGGTGGCGCTTCGTATGGTTTATGAGGTGTCGCGGGCGGTGCAGATTCCCGTTATCGGCATGGGCGGCGCAGCGACGTGGCAGGATGCGGTGAAATTCCTGCTGGCCGGGGCGCGAGCCGTGGCTGTGGGTACGGCCAACTTTACCGATCCGACAACGACGATGAAGATTGTTGCGGGGCTTAGGGAGTATATGGAGCAAAACAGCTTTAGCCATATTGCCGATATAAAAATGACATAACTAAGGGGTCTTGCGGTTAGCGCCGCAAGACCCCTTAGTTGTTATCGGACTCTGATTGTCGATTGTGTATTGTTCGGTTTTGCAAGCACGAAAACGGATAAGATTTTCGTAACTTATGTTATAAAATTATCGGCGATGGTTACAATAACTCGATGATTTTCTCCATTCTCATACCCCGCGAACCTTTGAGGAGAATTACCGCATCTTTTTGCCACAGCTTTTTGAGTTCGGCGGCGGCTTCGTCATGGGTCGCGGCGCAGAAGGTTTTCACGCCGCCTTTTGCGGCTTCGTCGGCGATAAATCGCGACAGGTCGCCGTACGCGATAAGGGCGGCGAACCCTTTTTGCGCCAAGCGCCTGCCGACTTCGCGGTGCCCCGGTTCGGCCAAAGCCCCCAGTTCCAACATATCGCCCAAGACGGCAATTTTCACTTTGTCGGCGGCCATTTCGGCTACGGTGTCGATGGCCGCTTTGGTGGAGGCGGGGGCGGCATTGTAGGCATCGTTAATAACCGTAGCGCCGTTTATGTCGATCTTTTCAAACCGCATTTTGGTCGGGGTCATGGCGGCGAAACCCTTGTTGATGTCGGCGGGTGACACACCGTTTTTAAGGGCGACGGCGACGGCGGCAAGAGCATTTGTTACGTTATGATTACCTAACAAAGGGATGGTGAATTGGCAACTTTGGCCGAAGCAGTCGGCGGTGAATGTCGTTTGGCCGTCAGCCGATTTAATGTTGTATCCGTGTACGTCGGCGGCATTGTTGATACCGTATGTTACGATATTTACTCCCGCCGAGGCTTTGTCCTTCATGGCAATGACGCGTTGATCGTCGGCGTTAAGGACAAGCAGACCGCCGACGGCCAAATTCTCGGCCATTTCGCCTTTGGCTTTGGCAATGTTGTCGATGCTGCCTAAAATTTCCGCATGAACTTCGCCAACATTGGTGATGATGCCGACGGTGGGTTCGGCGACTTGCATGAGCGCTGTTATCTGCCCTAAGCCGCGCATCCCCATTTCAACAACCGCCGCTTTGTGTTCGGTGTTTAGTTGTAACAACGTTAGCGGTAAGCCAATCTCGTTATTGAAATTAGCCTCTGTTTTAAGAATGTTGCCGAGCGAGGATAACGCCGCCGCCGTTAAATCTTTGGTGGTCGTTTTGCCGTTGCTGCCCGTAACTGCTACAACGGGGACGGCAAATTTGCGGCGGTGCGCCAAGGCCAATGCCTGATAAGCGGCCAACGTGTCTTTCACCACAAACACCGCCGCATCAAGAGCGGCGTATTTTGCCGCCGGGCAATTTTCGCTGACAACGACGCCTTTGGCGCCGCCGCCCACGGCCTGCGACAAAAAATCTTCGCCGTTAAAGTTTTCGCCTTTTAGGGCAACAAATAAATCGCCGGTTTTTAATTTGCGCGTATCGGTGGTGACGGCGCCAAAGTCGGCGTCGGTCGATTTGGCTGTCGTCGCGCCCGTGGCGGCGGTAATTTCTGTTGTTGTGAACATGGGTGTGATCCTTTCGGTAATTTGTTTA
>CAJORE010000187.1 GCA_905236595.1 uncultured Selenomonadaceae bacterium
GGTCTTTAGAACGCATACACCCGCCGTGGTGCGCATTTTTATCTTAGATTCGGGCGTTTTTATGTAGCTGTATTTGTTGACGGCCTCAGCGACAAGTTTTTTTATCGTTGCATCATCCTGCCCGATGCAAACAGTCACTAAGTTACCGGCATCAATACCGGTCGCCGTCAAAAGAACCCAATCCTTCTTCGCCAAGTGTTGCGCCATGCGCTTTAACTGATTGTTCAAAAGATCGCGCCCGTATTCGACTACCGCCGCCGCTTTGCTTTCAACAACGAATACAACAACATACAGCATACCCGCACGGTAATTATCCATGTGCCGCTCGATAATCGGCGGCACTTCTTTCTCAAGCCAAGCCAAATTCGGCAAATCGGTTCGTTCGTCGGTGTATGCCATGTGCCTTATGGTCGCGATATGTTCTCGCTTCATTCGTTCGCGATAACCCCAAGCGCCTCCGACCAGACACATCAACGCCACAACAGCGATCATCGCTTCCAACGGGTAATTGTACACAAACCAACGGGGCGAAAACGAGTGTTGTATTTGTTCGTTGACGTTCAGAAGATTTCTGACCCATTCGCCGTTTACATGGTTTATCTCCTTGTTCAAGATAATCCATAAACGGTTGTCCGCCAGTTTTGACACGCCCAAACTCAAACGATCACTGTATTGACTTTCGGGCATGGCATCAAGGTTATATGTTCCGGTTTCCTCAATCAGATACGGCACCTCCGAACGCGGCACAAAAGTTGCATCGGCTCGCCCGTCGGCCACCGCCGAAAAGCAATCCGCCACATTAGGGAAATATATTATGCGTTCTTTAGAGTATGTCGTTTCCACAAAGGTTTTCGTATACAAAAGCGAAGCGCACGCGGCAATCTTAGCCTTGCTGCCGACCACTTCGCCGCGCCGTTTCACCATTACGTACTCAAGTGTAATGTAAGGTTGCGTCGGGCTTATCTTAAAGCTATGCGCCCAACTGAAATCGCAAACGGTGTCCAAAGCGAAATCGGCGCGTCCCATTTGGATGGCATCAATTGCTTCTTCGGGCGTCTCAAGCGGCAAAATTTCCACTTCCACGCCCAAATCATTTTCAATACGGCGCGCAATATCGGCAAAAATCCCTTTTGGCTGCCCGTTCTCCATAAACGAAAACGGACGTTGCCAAACTAAAACTACTGCCGTCAGTTTGCCTTTGTCTTTCAAAAATTTCCGTTCGTCCGCACTCAATACCAGCGGAAACCCGTCGGTACGCAAGTACTTGTTATTCAAAAAATCACGAATGTTCGGCTGATACAAAAGCATTTGA
Source organism: uncultured Selenomonadaceae bacterium (assembly GCA_905236595.1). Classification (GTDB taxonomy): domain Bacteria; phylum Bacillota; class Negativicutes; order Selenomonadales; family Selenomonadaceae; genus CAJORE01. The sequence continues at coordinate 1,313 of CAJORE010000187.1, forward strand.
TCCATCGCCAAATTCAATTTTCGCAAAAGATCAGTTCGATCGGCGCGAACCAATGCCCGATAACTTTGACGATCAAAAATCGACCACGCTTTCGACTCTCGCGGATTTAGCATCGCATCCACATAACCATCGATCTGCCCGGCTTTTAAGGCGTCTTCCATATCATACTGCAAAGGGAAGTTGACCAATTCATACGAAAAGCCCTCTCCTTTGGCCATGCCTTGCAAACCGGGCGTCGGACAATTCGCCGGTATCGTGCCGATTTTCATGTGGTCTTTTAAGCCGCCCTTGCCAACAACCAATTCCATTGGAAACCGTCCGATAACGTGGTCGGTACGCGCCACGTTCGACAGCGTCTTATAATAACCGGGCATTGACGGCAGTATGTCTATTTCGCCGCTGTTTAATTTTGCGCCACATTCCGCCCACGAATATGACGGGATGTACTCAAAACGGCAATGCATATAGTTCGCCAAAAATTCCATGTACTCATAGCCATAACCGCTTAAATGTCCCGAAAAATTTTCTTCGACGAACCCCGTTCCCGGAATGTAACCTACGCGCAAAACAACGCCATCGCGATCAAGTCCCGTGCCGACCACATATCCTTCCCGTTCGGCGGCCGGGTTAGGTTCGGCATATCCCGTAGGAACGAGTTGGCTTTGAGCAATGCCAACGGCAATAGTACATGCCGCAACAAACCGCAAAAAATATTGACAAATCCTGTTCATAATATGGCTCAACTCCGTATTGGTGCAAAAATTACAACGGACAAGTTCGACACGCAATAAGTAAAATCCTCTTAAACACAGCCGTTTCATAAATTTTGCTTGCCCAGCGATCGCGACGGCGGTGTTGGCAGGAAGAGATTTATTTGCTATAATGACGCGAAAACAACTTGCGGTCGGTTATTACAGCAAACGACAAAATTAAAGTCATGGGCTGTAGCCGTTGCCGATTCATATTCGGGAGGAAAAAATTTTGTACGCAAAAGTACCTACGGATCTTAATTTTGCCGAACGGGAAAAAGAAATCGCCAAATTTTGGAAGGACAACAATATCGCGCAAAAAGCTGTCGACAACCGTCAAGGGAATGACACATTCACCTTTTACGACGGTCCGCCGACGGCGAACGGTCAGCCGCATATCGGTCATGTATTGACGCGGGTCATCAAAGATATGTTGCCGCGCTATCAATCCATGAAGGGCAAATATGTCCTGCGTAAAGCCGGTTGGGATACGCACGGCTTGCCCGTCGAATTGGAAGTCGAAAAAGCCATCGGCATCAACGGCAAGGACGAAATCGAAAAATACGGCATCGAACCGTTCATAAAAAAATGCCGTGAGTCCGTGTGGAAATACAAGGGAATGTGGGAAGAATTCTCCGAAGTCGTCGGATTTTGGGCGGATATGGAGCATCCCTACATCACCTACGAAAACGATTTCATCGAATCCGAATGGTGGGCGCTCAAGGAAATTTTTGACAAGGGGCTTTTGTACAAAGGCTACAAAGTTGTTCCGTATTGCCCGCGTTGCGGCACGCCGCTTTCTTCACACGAAGTTGCGCAAGGCTACAAAGATGTAAAAGAGCGCTCTGCCATCGTCAAATTTAAGGCCAAAGACGAGGACGCCTACTTTTTGGCATGGACAACAACGCCCTGGACCCTTCCTTCAAACTTGGGTCTGTGCGTCAATGCCGACGTCGATTATGTAAAAATCAAAGTCGCCGACACGGTGTATTATCTTGCGGCGGCTTTAGTCGACAGCGTGTTTGACGGCATCGACGGCGAACGCGAAATTTTGGCGCGCTTAAAGGGCGCCGATCTCGTCGGCCGCGATTATGAGCCGCTGTTTCCTTACGCCGTCGGCAAACTCAACAAACGTGCCTTCTTCATCGTTGCCGACAACTACGTCACCACCGAAGACGGCACGGGCATCGTCCACATCGCCCCCGCCTTCGGCGAAGACGACAACCGCGTTTGCCGTGCCAACGATTTGCCCTTCGTACAGTTCGTCAACGCCAAAGGGGAGATGACCGAAGAAACGGATTGGGCGGGCGTGTTCGTCAAAGACGCCGATCCGCTCATCTTGAAAAATTTGCGTGAAACGGGCAAACTGCTCAAAGCTCCCGTTTTTGAACACAGCTACCCGCATTGTTGGCGCTGCGATACGCCGCTCATTTACTATGCCCGCGAATCATGGTTCATCGCCATGACAAAGGTTCGCGACGAACTTATCAAAAACAACGCGACGGTAAACTGGATTCCGCAAAGCATCGGCGAAGGCCGCTTCGGTGATTGGCTCAAAAACGTTCAGGATTGGGGCATCAGCCGCAACCGTTATTGGGGTACGCCGCTAAATGTCTGGGAGTGCTCCTGCGGACACTTAAAAGCCGTCGGCTCCATTGCCGAACTAAAGTCCCTCGCCGGGGACAAGTGTCCGGATGACATCGAACTGCATCGTCCTTACGTCGATAACGTCACCTTCCCTTGCGAAAAATGCGGCAAAGAAATGCACCGCGTTCCCGAAGTTATCGACTGCTGGTTCGACTCGGGCGCAATGCCCTTTGCCCAATGGCACTATCCTTTTGAAAACAAAGAACTGTTTGACGCTCGTTTTCCCGCCGATTTTATTTCCGAAGCGGTGGATCAGACCCGCGGTTGGTTTTATTCGCTTATTGCCATATCGACGTTACTCTTTAATGCCGCTCCCTACAAAAATGTTATTGTCTTGGGTCATGTATTGGACAAAGACGGGCAAAAAATGAGTAAGTCTAAAGGCAACGCCGTCGATCCCATGCAAGAACTTACCGCCCACGGCGCCGATGCCGTCCGCTGGTATTTCTACGAAAACAGTGCGCCTTGGTTGCCCAACCGCTACCATGACGAAGCTGTCAAAGAAGGTCAGCGCAAATTTTTGGGGACGTTGTGGAACACCTACGCATTCTTCGTCCTCTACGCCGACATTGACGAATTTGACCCGACCAAGTACAGTCTCGATTACGAAAAATTGCCCGTAATGGACAAATGGTGTTTGTCGCGGCTAATGACCATGGTCAAAACCACGGACAAGAATTTGGCCGAATACAAAGTTACGGAAGCGGCCAAAGCGCTTGCCGTGTTCACCGACGAACTTTCAAATTGGTATGTGCGCCGCAGTCGCAACCGCTTCTGGGCTAAGGGCATGGAAGAAGACAAAATCAATGCCTACCTCACCTTGTACACGGCTCTCGTTACGCTTGCCAAAGCCGCCGCGCCGCTCATTCCTTTCATGACGGAACATATTTACCGCAACTTAGTGGTAAGCGTTGACAAAACAGCTCCTGAAAGCGTGCATCTTTGCGATTATCCTACAGCAAACGAGAGCTGGATTGACGAAGATTTAGAGCGCAACATGGAACTCACGCTAAAAATCGTGGTTTTGGGGCGGGCGGCGCGCAACGCCTCTGCCATTAAAAATCGCCAACCTATCGGCGAAATGTTCGTTGCGGGCGGCAAACTGCCGGACTTCTTCCGCGCCATCGCCGAGGACGAGTTGAACGTAAAGAAACTTACGTTTATCGACAACCCCGATAAATTTTTGACAATTCACATCAAGCCGAACTTCCGCGTTTTGGGCAAAAAAGTCGGCAAAGCCATGGGCGAAGTGCAAGCCGCTCTGAAAACCTTAGACGGCGGCAAAGCCAAGGAAACCATGGTCAAAGACGGCAAATTGACAATCACCGTCGCCTCCGGTGAATTTGAGCTTACCGATGACGACATAGAGATTACCGCCGAGCAAGCTGCCGGCTACGCCGTTGAAAGCGAACGCGATTTAACGGTTGCTTTAGATACCAACCTCACCCCTGCGCTTATCGAGGAAGGCTTTGTCCGCGAAATTATCAGCAAGTTGCAGACCATGCGCCGCGAAGCGGATTTCAACGTTACGGATCGCATAAAGGTCTATGCCGTCGGCAACGACAAATTGACGACGATAATAAAAAACAACGAAGCCCAAATAATGAGCGTCGTGCTTGCCACGGAAATAATTTGCGGCAACCTCCCCGCCGAACTTACCGCCAAAGAATGGAACATCAACGGCGAAACACTCGGTTTGGCAGTCTTGCGTTGACAATGTGGCCTGTTTAATGGCAAACACGCTTCAAAACGAGCGAAACAATTTACATTAAAATTTTTAGTCTTAGTTTTCTCTGCCCGAATAGTGGGGGAACCTACACCAACCAATATTTTCGTTTACATTCGCTACATCGAACAAACTGCGACACTATCAAAAAAAGGGGCTGTCAAGTTAGCTTGACAGCCCCTTTGGCATCACAGAAAAAC
>CAJORE010000188.1 GCA_905236595.1 uncultured Selenomonadaceae bacterium
CGTAGTGGTGCTACGCTGAGGAGGAATGACGCAGTATGCCGGAAAAAGACCCGGCAAGGGTGCGGACGAATTATGCAGCGTTTCCCTAAGCATCCTGCATCTTCATAAAATCCTTGCCGTAAAGAAGCGCCAAATTTGCCACGGCATTTTTTAGTTCTTCGGCATTATTGGCCGCGCTCTCCGCCGCTTTTCGCGCTTTTAACAAAATATTTATATCCTTCAACACGCTGGCCACCTTCAAATCATTGTTCAACCCGCTTTGTTCCTTGCCGAAAAACTGTCCGGGGCCTCGCAATTCCAAATCCTTTTGCGCCAACAAAAAACCGTCGTTCGTCTGCTCCATAATTTTGAGCCGTTCTTTGGCATCGGCATTTTTGACATCACCGGCTATCAATATGCAATAAGATTGCTTCGACGAACGCCCCACCCTGCCGCGTAACTGATGCAGCTGACTTAAGCCGAACCGCTCGGCAAATTCGACAACCATCAAACAGGCATTGGGAACGTTTATGCCCACCTCTATAACCGTCGTCGCCACCAAAAGCTGTATCTCCCCCGCCGCAAAAGCCTGCATTATCTTATCTTTTTCGGCGCTTTTCATTTTGCCGTGCAAAATGCCGACATTCTTGCCGCTCATTATGCCGTTTCCTAATTCTTCGCCGATTTCTTCCACCGACGGTATGGCGCCCGTTTCATCTTGCTCCACACGCGGACAAACCACATAGGCCTGTTGCCCCTCGTCAAGCTTATGGCGAACATACTCATAAATAAGTTGCCTACGCTCCCTCGTCCTTACAAATGTACGAATTTTTTTACGTCCCGCAGGCAATTCGTCGATAATCGAAACATTCAAATCACCATACAATGTAAGCGTCAAACTTCGCGGTATCGGCGTTGCCGTCATAACCAACATATCTGGGACGATATTGTCGCCGGTCGCCGCCCCCAACGTAGCTCGTTGCGTTACGCCGAAACGATGTTGTTCGTCGGTAACGGCCAACCCCAAGTTGGCAAAAACGACATCTTTTTGAATCAGCGCGTGTGTACCGACCACAACGTCAATGCCGCCGCTTTTTATAAGTTCATGCATCTTCTCATGTTCTTTTTTGCTCAAACGACCGGACAAAAATCCGACGCGAATATCCGTTTGGGAGAAAAGCTCCGTAAGCGTCGCCAAATGTTGCGTCGCCAAAATTTCCGTAGGCACCATCAACGCGCCCTGAAAACCGTTTTCCACGGTCTTGGCCAAAGCCAAAGCGGCAATAACGGTTTTGCCGGAACCGACGTCGCCCTGCAACAACCGCCGCATAGGCGTCCGATTTTCCATATCAAGACATACGTCGTGCCACACCCGTTTTTGCGCCTCGGTGAGCGCAAACGGCAACGCCGCAAAAATTTTACGCACGGTAGCCCCCGTTGGCATATGCCGTACGCATTTTACGGCCAGCGTGTTTTTTTTCTTTATGTGTATTAGACCGCATTGAATAAGAAATAATTCCTCAAAGGCCAGTCTTTCCCGCGCCTTTTCCGCTTCGTCAATGCTTTGCGGAAAATGAACAGCAAAAAAAGCTTGGCGCCGCTCAAACAAAGAGTAACGCGCAACAATCGCCGACGGCAAAATTTCCGGTATGGCGTCACTCTCATTTAATGCCGTCAACGCTTCCTTTACAAAACGACGAATATCTTCTTGCCGCAATTTGTCGGTGGTGCCGTAAATAGGGAGCAACGCGCACGGAGGCGGCGCATCCTTGTCCAAAACCTCAAAAGAGGCGACATTCATGTTCAGTTGCCCCATGCCGCCGTAAGCAAAACCTATTTTACCGGTGGCAAATATGCGTGCGCCGACCTTTAATATTTTTTTTACATAACTGCGACCGAACCACGTCAGTTGCATAGTGCCGTGACCATCATCAATAATGGCCGTCAACGCATCATAGCCGGTACGGGTTTGGCGTTCGGCAATATGCTCAACGCGTCCCATTACGGTTGCTTTTTCGTTGAGTTTCAAAGCGGTTATCGGCGTCAATGTCCTTTGGTCGTCATAACCGCGAGGAATGTGCATCAACAAATCATACACGCAAAAAATATTCAGTCTGTTAAGGCGTTTGGCGCGCATCTCGCCCACACCTTTCACAAATCGTATGTCACTTGTCAGATTCATGCCGTATCTTCCGTTTCTTATTGTCAAAATCCCCTGCCCGACAGGCAGGGGATTTTTGATTGTTACTGCAACAAACTTAATACCGCCGAAGTGTTTTGGTTCGCCTGAGCCAGCATACTCTGCGCCGTCTGCGCGAGAATATTGCTTTTTGTGTAATCCGTCATCGCCCTTGCCATATCCGCATCACGGATAACGCTTTCGGCACTTTGACTGTTTTCACTCGCCGTCACCAAGTTGTTATAGGTATGCTCCAAGCGATTTTGATACGCCCCCATATTTGTTATCTCATTGAGGGCATACTCCAAAGCCGCATCCAACCGGCTTAAAGCAGAGGTAGCCCGTTCCCGCGTGGTAACATTCGCCCCGCTCAATCCCATAGCCTCGGGATTCATATTTTCGATAAAAACAGCCACATTTTGGTTGCTGCTCGTTCCCGTATGAATATAAAGCGGATTTCCTTCATGACGGAAATTTTCGGTTGTCTTCGTATAAATCGTTTCGTAAATGTCATAGGATTCGGTAGAATATTCGTAAACGGGCGACGAAATGCTTATGTCCGTATCGGCGCTGACGGTGTAAGTGACCCCGTCAACGGTGGACAGGCCGATACTTTCGCCTTCCGAAAGCTCGCCCAAGATCACGCCTTCGGTATAAAAATCCAATCTGTCCGTGCCGCTCTTCAAGAATATGTACTTACTCGTGTCGTTTGGATCCTTGGCCAACCGAATATTGTGATTGCCGTCCAAAACTATGTTTACCGCTTCACTCGTACCCGCATCCGTATCGTTGTAATAAATATCGCCGTAAACGGCGGCGTCATAACCGTTTAAGCGTTCCGTCTGCGTATTGGTGTTGACTATTCCGTTAAAAATATATTGCCCGAGTTCGCCGATGTCGCTCATGCCCGCAATGCCTATCACATAGTCGCTTCTTAAGGAGTCGGTACGCGAATAAGCACTTGCCGCATTATTTATCGACGAATCAAAGGTAAAATTAATGTACTGTCCGCAATCTTCGCAAAGGAGCGCAAAGCTCTGCCCGTCAAGTTGCGAAACCGACGTCAACGGTGTCCCCGTCGCCTTTTCTATTGCCCCCGAAAAGTCTGCGTACACGCCCAGCTGTTTTTCCGTCGTGGCGGCCGGCGAGAGAGACGCCTTCACCATGGTTCCCGTATTGCCGATGGACTGCTTGGCAAGATAACGAAGGAACGCATAACCTATGCCGTAGGGAAGTTGCGCATCATAACTTGTGTTTTCGTTAAACGTATTGGTAATATCGGCGGCCGTCATATTAAGCAACGTCAAAGTGCGCGTATCATCCGCCCCGTGGACAAGCTCGGCCGCTCCCTCGGTAATAAATTGCGGCAACGCCGAGAACCAATCAATATTGGCCGACATCACGGCATGGGTGAACTCATGCGCCAAAGTGCGATCTAAGTAAATAGAACCGCCTGTTGTCGAACTGCCGTTGGGGTCGCTGGTGTCCACATTCGCATAATATTTCATGTTGACGAACAAATCCAAGGTTACCGTCTGTCCGTCACCGGGAGCAGTCGGCGGCGGATAATACGAATACCCGGAACTGACCCAGGCCAATGCATCTGATTGTTGTTGATTTATGAAATGAACCTCTATATTGTTAACGGTGGTGCCGGAATCGGAAAAATCAAGCCCATAAGAATTTTTTATCAAATTGATGCTCTCCGACAGCCAACTGGAATTTAATCCCTTTAGAATAAACTCTTCGGCGGCGGTAAAGCCGGAGCCGGAAACGCCGCTCGTCGGCCACACCACGCTCAAGCCGCCCCACGCAGCCGACGACGATGTACTCCCCGCCACGGGCAAGCCCCAGCTTGATACCGCCACATTGTCGGGCATAATCGTTTCGGCATCATATACCGTTGTCCCCCCGGCATCGTAACCGCTTACAGCGCCGGTATCGGCATTGGACAAATCTATGTCACAGTAATTGGCCAAAAACGCCGTTGTGCCGCTTGACGCATTAAAATCGCGCAAGAAACTGTTTTTGACGTCCGCCAAATCGGTAAATACGCCGCCGCTACACACATACACGGCATTATCCACGGCATCGGCGACGGCGGCAACGACAGCCGAATCATCGGATGCCTCCCAATTAGATGTGCCGTATTCGGCAAAAGCAGTCGGCAAAACTTCGGCGGTGTTCATGGCGTCCATAAATTTTTTCATCACTTCAAGCGCCGACGTCCCGCCGCCATTGGTCGTAACAGTCAACGTCTCGTACGGACTTCCCGCCTTGGTTGCTTCGTTTGACCAGCTCCACGTCTGATTGTTGGTGTAGCCCGTGTCGCAGGAATAATTTTCGTAAGATGTTGTATCGGTGTACGTCGTACCGCTGTTGTAAGCCACGGTAAACGCATTAGTCAGCGACGAAACGGCATTATCTTGGCGAACCAATGTTTCGCCGTTAGCCCCCGTAACCAGCGTTATGCTCGGCGCGTGCACCGTTACCGTACGCGAAGTCGTGCCCGTCGCCGAATATACGGTGGTCGTTCCCGTACCCACCACGGCTTGTTGTTCGTAAGTCACATCTTCCGCTGTGTAATATTCCCGATGAAAGTCGCCGTTTAACAGTAATTTGCCGTTGTAATTTGTCGTGGCAACAATATCTTTTATGCTTTTCTCGCGAGAATCATATTCCTTTTGCAATGTTGCGCGATCGCTGTCCGTATTGTGGTCGTTGGCGGCATTTATTGCAATCTCGCGCATGGTTCTTAGCTCGTCCACAATATTTTGAATACCGCCCTCGGCAACTTTTATCAGCGAAGCTCCGTTTTGCGTATTTTGCATATCTTGATCCAACGCGCGCAACCGCACACGCATCTTTTCGGATATGGCATATTCTGATGAGCCGTCCGCAGCGCCGGTTATTTTTTGTCCCGAGGCTACCTTCTGTAAATCCTTGGCGAGTTTATTCGTATTCTTGTTTGTTTCGCCAAGTATCGACAATGTGCTCATGTTGTTCAAGATTGTCATTGCCATTTTGGATACCCACCTAAAAAA
>CAJORE010000189.1 GCA_905236595.1 uncultured Selenomonadaceae bacterium
CGAACTCTCGGTACGGTATCACCGCACACACGATTTCCAGTCGTGCTCCTTCAACCACTCGGACAACTCTCCAAACCGTCAAACAAGCGCATATTATCACACCCAAAGTCTGTTGTCAACATATTGTTGCCGAACAAACCGATTAAAATTTCGCTTCATTACATAAGGAAACACTGCGTAATGCGGCAAAAATGCCCCTTGTCAATGGCCGGTTGCCGTTGTAAAATACGGGCGAGGCGAATTGTCCGGCAAGCCCGACGGAAACAGCGCGGCTTGCCGGAAGTTTTGTTTGTTTCAAAGATTGTCGGTTGCGTTAAGAATGTCAGCGACAATGAACATTTATAACAGTTACTTAATGAGAACCGATGTGAGGTGACGTTTCAATGCCCATGGAAGCGATAGGCATACGCCCTATAGAACGGCCGCAAACACCGTCTGCGGAAGGGGTGACAAGACGCGGCGATGGCAGCGGTTCATCGGGGTTTACGCCGCAGACCAACGTATCGTTAAAAACGGCCATTCAAGATATGACGGGACTGTTGGCCAAAGTAGGCACAACGCAAGATTCAAGCATGGAAAAAATGCCGCAGGATTTGCAAAAAATTGTGCAAAACATCATGCGGCAAGCTTTTTCCATGGAGGAAACATTGGGGCAAGGCATCGGCAGTACTCTTGAAAGTCAGCGTTTCTCAACGGAACAGCTGATGGCGCTTTCGCGAATGTTGACTCAACTCGGGGCGTTGACGGAAAAGGGCTTTTCCACGGAGATAAGCGACAATCTGCAGGTGCTTCTCACAAATTTGAAAAATTATTTAATGGACAGCGAAGGCGCACAACTTTCCCCCGTTCTTCTCAATAAGACGGCGTTCGAGCTTTTGGATACCAAAATATCGCCGGAGGATTTAAGCCAAACGCTCCAGCTTCTGCTTTCTTCCATGCAAAATGTCGGCGCCGTACCGGCTCAGCCCGTCGGAGAAAATGACGCCTTGGGTTTTCTAAAGCAATTAGTGCAGTATTTTATGCCGCGACCGCAGGGCGAGGAAACTTCCGCCGACGGGCGGCAAACTTATAAAGGCGGTTTTGAAGCCGCGGATGGGCAACAAGGCGGGCAGGAGGCCAAACAAAGTTCGCAATCGTCCCGTGACGGGCAACCGGCGGCGCAAAATCAACAAGCCGCGACAACATTGCGGGACGGGCAAAGCACCAACAATGCCATGCGACAGCCGGGACAACCTTCAACCGGCCAAAACCAAGCACCGACGCAAAATTCCGCTCCGGCGGGACAGCCGACCAACGCCAACGCCAATGCCAATCAAGCGGCACCGCCGCAACCGCAAGGACAACCGACCGCCAACCAAGCTTTTCAATCACAAACGCCGGGTCAAGCAACGGCCAATCAAGCGTCGCCGAGCCAAGGCGGGCAAGCGGCGCAAAATGCCGCATCGCCGAGCGGGCAAGCAACGCCGCCGCAAACGGCGCAATCCCCGGCACCCGGCGGACAACCTGCTGCCGGTCAAAGCGCCCAACCGCAACCGATGCAACAAGCGGGACAACAAGCGCCAACCGGCGCGACACCGCAAAATAACGGGTTGCCCCAAAGCCAAGGTCAACCGACGCAAAGCGCACCGGCGGCCAATGCGGCACCGACGGCGATGCCGCAAAATACGCAAACCCCGCCGCAAGCGCAAACCTTGCCGCAAACCGGCAACACCCAAGCCGGGCAAACAGCGGCGCCGACGCAAAGTGAAGGGCAAGCGCCGACGGCGAATAACGCACCGCAATCGGCGAATAACCCTCAAAACAGCGGACGGCCGCCGGGACAACCGATTTCAACCATGGAAGTCCGTCAAGCCAAGGCGCAAATGATGGCGCAACCGTTGCAAAATACGCCGCAGACCATGGAAACGATGAAGAACGCCGCCCGGTTCTTGTTGAAAAATGCCGCGATAACGCCGGAGGATTCCCATTTATTGCAAAATTTTGTCAACGGGTCGGAGACGGTCTTGAGCGACAAAGAAGCGCGGCAGTTGCAAACGCTTTTGCGCATTTGCCAACAGAACGTGCCGACGACGGTTCAGCAGGCGGCCATCGGGCAAAATATGCCGGACTTGCCGAAATTGTGGGCGTTTATGCAGTTGTGTGATATGGTGGTAGCCAAAAAAATGTCGGCGCGGCAACTGAAAAAAGCGGGTAAGGACGTGGCCGATTTTGCGCTGTCCATGCGCAATTCCTTGGGCAACGAAAATTCCGGCGGCGTGCAACGATCCGGCAAGGGACGCTCCTTAAGTTTTTTGTTGCCGCTGTTTATGGGGGATAACGAAAAATCCTACCCGTCTTATGTGAACGTCTACGATGAAGAGGAAATGGATTGGGAGACAATGCGTCCGCGCAAGGAGACGTGGTTCAGGATTTGCGTCTTGACGGATCATATCGGCGCGGTGGACATTACCTGCCGCGTGTACGAAGGTCTGCAACTTGATATACGGGTGTTTTTTTCCGACCGCGAGGCGGCGCGTGATTTTGTGGAGGTTATGCCCGAAGTGCGTCGCTCATTGCGGAACACGGATATGCAACTCAACGATTTTTCCATTGGTGTGGCGGGAATGAAAGAACGGGTTGCCGGATAGGAATTGTGGTGGAGAAATTACATAATGGCTACGCAGTATAAAAAACTAAAGAACAAATTGACGCCGAAACAGGACAAGCCGCGCTTGCCGAATCGCAACGTCGGCAAAGATTATCTTTTGGTGTCGATGATTTTTTTCACGCTTCTCATAATGATTGTCGCATGGGGGCGCTTTGACAACATGAACCGCGCCCTTTATATATTTTTGGCGCTGTCGCTCTCCATTACCTACGCCAACCGCCACGCCCGCATGACGGACAAGGTGCGCGGAATCGTGGAGAAAGCGGGCTGGGTAAGCATGGGGATAGCGACGGTATTGTTTTTGATTTTGTGTTATACGCAGTATATTGCCGATTAAGGAGAAATCTGATGCGCGAACTTTTGGAAATGTTGGAGCATGACGCGAAACTTCCGCCGGCGGAAATAGCGGCCATGCTCAAAAAAAGCGAATATGAGGTGGAGGCGGATATAAAACGTCTTGAGAAAGACAAAATTATTCTTTCGTACAACACGCTCATTGACTGGGAAAAATTCGGCACGGACACCGTGACCGCCATTATCGAGATAAATTTGACGCCGGAGCGCGAGACGGGTTTTGATGCCATCGCCGAACGCATTTATCGTTATGACGAAGTGCGTACGGTGTATTTGATGAGCGGCAGTTTCGATCTTTTGGTCATCATCGAAGGAAAATCCCTAAAAGAGGTCGCGAACTTTGTTGCCACGCGCCTTTCGACCATCGACGGCGTGACGGCGACGCGGAGCCATTTCATGCTGAAAGCCTACAAAAAAGACGGTGTAATCATCGGTGACGAGGAAAGCGACAGAAGGCTGGTGGTTTCGCCGTGAGCATGGACATGAAGAGCCGCTTGTCACCGGCGGTGAATAAAATCGCCCCCAGCGGCATACGAAAATTCTTTGACATTGCCGCCAAAATGCAGGACGTCATATCTTTGGGCGTCGGCGAGCCGGATTTCGTGACGCCGTGGACAATTCGCGAAAGCTGTGTCTACGGCTTGGAGCGCGGCTACACATCTTACACCGCCAATCGCGGGATGCTTGAATTGCGCGAGGAAATCGCCGCGCATTTGATGCGCCGCTTTAATTTGGCGGCGGATGCCGAGCGGGAAATTTTGGTGACGGTGGGCGTGTCGGAAGCATTGGATGTGGCGTTAAGAGCGGTTGTGTCGCCGGGGGACGAAGTGCTTATTCCGGAGCCGTGCTATGTTTCCTATGCGGCGTGTACGACGTTGGCGGGCGGTGTCCCCGTTCCGGTGGCGGCGAAAATCGAAAACGAGTTTCGCATAACCCCCGCCGAATTGGAGCCGTATGTTACGGACAAAACCAAAGTGTTGCTCATCGGCTATCCCAACAATCCCACGGGCGCGACCATGCCCAAGGAATACTTGGCGGCGCTGGCCGATTTTGCCAAGCACCATGATTTAATCGTCATTTCCGACGAAATTTACGGCGATTTGACCTACGGCGGGGAGCATACCTGTTTTGCCGCCCTGCCCGACATGAAAGAACGCACGATTTTGTTGAACGGTTTTTCCAAGGCTTACGCCATGACGGGGTGGCGCATCGGTTATGCCGTCGGCAACGAGGACATCATTGCCGCCATGACGAAAATTCACCAGTATACCATGCTGTGTGCGCCCATAACGGCGCAAATTGCCGCCGTCGAAGCGTTGAAGCGCGGCGAAAAGTACAAAGACAAAATGGTCGCCGAATACGATCGCCGTCGGCGGCTCATTTATGACGGGTTTACGAAAATGGGCGTTGAATGTTTCGAGCCAAAGGGAGCGTTTTACATTTTCCCGCACATTGCTTCGGTGGGTATGGATGACAACAAATTCGCCGAAGATTTGCTGCGAACGGAACACGTCGCCTTGGTGCCGGGGAGCGCCTTTGGCAAATCCGGCAAGGGATATGTGCGTTGTTCTTACGCCACCGCCATCGACAAAATATCCGAAGCCCTTAATCGCATTGAAAATTTCTTGCAAAAACGCAAACCGTAATTTTGGGGAACGTTGATTGAACAGTTTCTTAGAGATGCTCTTTACAAAAACAGCAAGCAACGGAGGTAACAAAAACCAATGAGCGACGAAGAAAAAAAATCGACCGACAAAACTCCTTCCGTATGGAGTACCTATACCGACGAAGATAAAGCGCAATTAAACAAACTTGCCGACGATTACCGCAATTTCATTTCGCGGTGCAAGACCGAGCGGGAAAGCGTGGTTGAAGCGGTACGCCTTGCCGAGGCCGTCGGCTACAAAAATCTTGCCGACGTGGTGAAAAACGGCGAAAAATTATCCCCGGGCGCGAAGGTTTACGCCGTCAACATGAAAAAAGCCCTCGTCATGTATCATATCGGCGAAGCGCCCATAACGAACGGCATGAATATTTTGGGCGCCCACATCGACACTTGCCGGTTGGATTTGAAGCAGAATCCGCTCTACGAGGACAGCGATTTGGCGTATCTTGACACGCATTATTACGGCGGTATCAAAAAGTACCAATGGGTGACGATTCCCTTAGCCATGCACGGAAGTGTCGTAAAACCCGACGGCACGGTGCTTGATGTTTGTATTGGCGAAGACGAAGGCGATCCCGTTTTTTGTGTGACGGATTTGCTCATTCATCTTGCCCAGGAGCAAATGAAAAAGGACGGCGCCAAAGTGGTCGAAGGGGAGAACCTTGACATTTTAATCGGGAACTATCCTTTGAAGAAGGGCGAAAAGGAAAGTGTCAAGGAAGGCGTATTGGCACTCTTGAAAGAAAAATACGACATCGAAGAAAAGGATTTCCTGTCGGCGGAGCTGGCGCTTGTTCCCGCCGGTAAAGCGCGGGACTTGGGGATTGACCGCAGCATGATCTTAGGTTACGGGCAGGACGACCGTGTTTGCGCGTACACCTCCCTTGTCGCCATGCTTGACGAAGCAAATACGACGCCGAAGAAAACGCTGTGTTGTTTGTTGGTCGATAAAGAGGAAATCGGTAGTGTCGGCGCCACGGGTATGCGTTCGCAATTTTTCGAGAACCAAACAGCCGAAGTGATGAATGCGGCGGGTTGCTACAGCGAACTTAATTTGCGGCGGGCGTTGGCGGCGTCAAAAATGCTGTCCTCCGATGTTTCCTCGGCGTATGATGCGCTCTATGCGTCGAGCTTCGACAAAAAGAACGTGGCGTACTTGGGCAAAGGCATGGTCTTTAACAAATTTACGGGATCGCGGGGCAAAAGCGGTTCCAGCGACGCCAACGCCGAGTTCTTGGGTGAGATTCGCCGCATAATGGACGCCAACAACGTGCATTTCCAGCTTTCGGAGCTTGGCAAAGTGGACTTGGGCGGCGGCGGCACCATCGCGTACATTATGGCGCTTTACGGCATGGACGTAATCGACAGCGGCGTCGCGGTACTGAGTATGCACGCACCGTGGGAAGCTACCAGCAAGATTGACATTTACGAAACAAAGAAAGGCTACACCGCTTTTTTGCGGGAAATGTGACATAGTCCACAGAAAAAAACCGAAGGGTCATACGGGGGAGAACTTGGTCTCCCCGTACGACCCTTCGGTTTTTTTGCGTTTGCCATTGTCGAAAACCGGTTGAAATGCCGCTTATTCAATCACGTTTATGCCGTCGATTTTCAAATCAAAGTACGGCGCCGAGCGGTATTCGGATTCGTGGAAATAGCCGCCGGAAATAACTTCTTTATCGCCGGTGAAATTGGGATCCGAATCAACATCCGCCATGTAACTTGTGAGCGATTTTCCGTTCACCGTGAAATTTTTGGTATCGAAAACCTGCAGTTTTCCCGCTTCGATGGCTTTTTTGGCCTTGGCAACGGCTTTGTCGGTTCCGTGTGCCGCCGCTTTTTTGTTTGCTTTGGTGAGTTCGACGCTGCCGGTTGCAAGGTTACCGGTCCAATCCGTAGCAATTTGTTCGCCGGATTTGACGCAATTTATTATGTAGGTGAAATAGGGAACCCAGTTAATTTTCGACGAAATCAAGAAGGTATTGGGGCAGCTTTCAAGTAGCGTGCCGTTGTAAAAAACATTAAACACACCTTCGGCTTCATATACGGACGGCGCTCCCATTGAATCGGCGTGTTGACTTATTACCGCACAACCGTGTTTAATCAATTTTTTGGCCGCATTGCTCTCAAGGTCATAGTCGTACCAGGAATTTGTAAACACAACGTCCATGGTCGCCGACGGACAAACGGAACGCGCCCCCAGGAAAAACGCGGTATAGCCGGAAATTACTTCCGCATAAGGAAAGGCGCCGATATAGCCGAGTTTGGCCTGCTGTTCGTTTAGCTTGCCGTTCTTAATCAACTCGTTAAGTTTCAGGCCGGCGGCAATTCCCGAAAGGTAACGTCCTTCGTAAATGGCCGCAAAGGCGTTGTGATAATTGGCAAGTCCTTCCGTATGCGCCAACGTTCCGGTTGCATGACAAAACTGCACGTTGGGGAATTCTTTGGCCGCACGCATCAAATATTTTTCATGGTCGAAACTGTCGGCAAAAACTATATTACAGCCTTGCTTGGCCAAATCGGCGGCTGTTTCGTAGCATATATCGCCCTCTGGAATATCGGTCTTTATTACATACTCGATGCCGGCTTTTTCACAGGCGGCCTTGGTCGCATTTATGAAATTCAAGTCATAGGTTGAAGTCTCGCCGTGCAAGGTTATAAGCCCGACTTTGACGTTTGCTCCTGCGGCAGATGCTTCACCGGCAAAGGTGAATACCGATGCAAACGCTACCAATGCTGTGACTAACAAGAAAATTTTCTTTACCATTGTAGGATCCCCCCGGGTGCTTGCGACTGCTTCGTCGCGAAAAAGAACCGAATGTGTGTACGTTTTAATCTACGGACTTTGCAAGCCTGTGCTGTTTGCTCTGCGGCTCTTTTGCCCGCCGCCGACGCGCCGCATTTGTCGTTGGCGTTGCGGCTCTCGTTTGTTTGGCGGAACCACCTCCTTTAGTGGGCTTACTAATTTTCCGTTGCCTTTCTCCGTCAAAAATTGCAGCATAATACGCTTGATTATCATGTTGGCCGGTGTTTGAAAGTGAGATACGGCTCTTGGCTTCCGTATTCGCTACGAAATAATACTGAAAGAAATTTTGCCTCAAGTTTCACCATGTAAATCTCTCTTCGCGAGTATTCTACAATAAATTGGTCGTTCCTGCCGCCGACAAAAAAACAGCGCCGTACCATTGTTGATGGCGGTCGGCTATGGGCGCCCTTGTCCGCTTGGCGGAACGATTTTACGGCGGCAAGACCTTCTTCGTTCACGGGAATTTTCAAATAGGTGTTCGCGCCCGGTTCCCGTCGAATACACCTGCTCTTTGTTCCGCCATACAGCCCCAATTTTTTTTTGCAGTTTCAAAATTCCCATTGCCAACGCGTCAATAATTTGCTATACTCATTAACAAATGAATAAATGTTCATGCGTTCGCGTAACAAATGCCGCCGCCGTCCCTTGGTGCGCCGAACGCAAAAAAGGAGCCTGACCATGAAAAAAACGTACAAAATCGAAGTCGATTGCGCCAACTGTGCGCGCCTTATGGAAGAAGCGGCCAACAAAACCGACGGCGTC
>CAJORE010000190.1 GCA_905236595.1 uncultured Selenomonadaceae bacterium
AGCACCACTACGCTTCGTCGTCATTCCTTGTCTGCCGAAAAAATCCCTCGGCAATGGCACGAACTCATTTATGCAGTGTTTCCTTATTTCTTCCACGAATCGCCGACGCTGCCGCTGTCACGCATTTCTACGGCGGCGGCGTTCATCCGCGCAAAAGATTTTTTCATGCCGTCGGCGCTCTGTTCAAAATTGGCCGCATGGTCGGCGCTAATGCCTATGGCGGCCGCCTCGCCCACCGAATCAATGTTGGCGCCCATAAAAATGAAGTTCCACTTATAATCGGCGGTGGCTTTGTCAATCATCGCCTTAACGACGGCTTTCGTGTATTCGCGGCTGGCGTTTTCAAGGCCGTCGGTCATAATTAGCACCAACACGCGCCGTTTGGCGGGGCAAATTCCCTCTTTTTCCATCTTACCCGCCGTCTCCATAAGCGTTTTGCCCACGGCATCCAACAGCGCCGTCGTGCCGCGAGCGTAATATTGGCCACTCGTCAGCTCCGGCACGGTTTTCAAGTCCACGGCATCATTGATAAGCTCGTATTTATCGTCAAAAAGAACGGTGGTGACTTGAGCTTTGCCCGGTTCTTCCTTTTGCTTGGCCAAAAATGAGTTGTACCCGCCGATGGTATCGCCGGCCACGGAATTCATGGAACCGGAACGATCCAAAATGCAAATTATCTGCACGGGTTCGACGGCCGTCTTTTCGCACTTTTCCGTATGCGTATGCTGCGGCAACGGATTTTGCACGGCAATGGTCGGTGCGCTCTGCGGTTGCGGCGTCGGCTTAACCTTCTTCGCGTCGCCGTCCGCCGGATTCAGCGCAATAATCAACAACAGGGCGATGATGAATACTTTTATACGGTTCATGGGGATTGTTTCCTTTCTTGTCGGTTTTCGCTACATACCTGTTTCGTGTTCGACACACGACGGCGGCAATCCTGCAAAAATGCGGAGGAAATTTGTTGCGCCGCCCGCCAACGTCCCTTTACCTGTTACCCTTGGCGCGGTTATGGGTTTTGCAAAGCATTTGGCAGTTTTTCATATCCGTCGCGCCGCCCTTGCTCCACGCCGTCACATGGTCGGCGTCCATCTCGCTCAATTTGTATATGCGTTCGCGGTTATTGTCGTTCCCTACGGCGCACAGGGGGCAGTTGCTTTTCCGATGCTTCTTTGCCGCCGCGGTCTGTTTGTTGTACGCCGCCCGTTTGGTTTTTTCGTCGAACACGCGCACGGACAACAGGGCGGTGTTCTTTTCGTCGCCCAAAACATATTCAAAAATCCCGCGCTTATTGGTGACCTGCGTATCGTCCAACAGCTCCGCGACGCGACGCGCCACTTCATCTTTGGCATAGGCTTGCCCGTGATATTCGGCGTACAGCCTGCCCCAAGGAAGGCCGCACATTTCCGCGCCCGTGTAATCAAATACGGATTCAATCCAGTCGATGACCGTCTCAAAATGATTCTGCAGTTCGTCGATATTATCGTCATAACGATGCTTGGCCATATAATCGTCGATATTGCCGTCGGACACCCAGTCAAGCGCCGTTTCCAGCACCGCTTGCCGTTTGGGGTCGCCTTTGACGTAAGTTTGCCAACGACTCATTTTGGCATTGCCCGTGTTGGCGAACATCACCCGCGCCTTGGTGACAAACGGGCCGTGATAAGAGGCGTTCCGCAATTCTTGTTTAACCAGCGGCACACCGGCAATGTTTATGGTTTCAAACCATTCTTGAATTTCCGAAGGACTGCCCTCGCAAACGTATATGGTCAGTTTGGCGTCCAAAATGCGCCGCTTGTCATCCTCGTCCAAACTGGCAAAATAATGCGGCTTGCCCTTTCGCATTACGGCGAACGTCCACGAATTGTTGACGAACCGCGCAAAGGACGTTATGCGCTGTTGCCCATCCAATACCTCGTACATTCCGTCGGTGTTTTTGACAAAATAGATAAGCCCCAAGGGATATTCCTTAAGGAGCGACTCCACCACGGCCACGTCCTTCTTGCCGTCGCCATAAATATAGTTGCGCTGGAATTCCGGCTGGATTATAAGCTTGCCGTTCAAGCCGAACAAGCCCTTGTTTTCGTTTTTGTCGTAAATAAAACCCTTGCAAATGTCGGCGACCGTCCAATCAATATGAAGAGTTGTTTTCATAGCGGTGTTCCGTTTCCTTCTTTTTCGTTTATCGGAGGCGAGATTTTTAACAAAAGGGAACCTCCCTCCTCTTGCTTCGATTTACACTTTTTTGGCGCGAATAAGGATCCGCCCGTAGGATTTTAGCAAATAGCCCTTCGCATTTGAAGCCCGGTAACAAGTTTTATCCGGCCTTTGCTCCACGCTAATCATCGGCGAAAATCTTGCCGACTTCATATTCCGAACAAATTTGTCTCCGTTCAAACTTTGCTCCAAATCCTTATAAAACTTAAGACATTCAACGCCCATGTCCTTGGCCGTATAACCAAGAATTTCAAATTGTTCGGGGTTATAAACATCCAAAAATGTTATCGGTACTGCCATAACCCCGTCGTAATCCGACGGTATGCACTCCGTAAACGGCACTTCCATGGCATCATAGTTATCATAACGGGGATATTTTGTTG
>CAJORE010000191.1 GCA_905236595.1 uncultured Selenomonadaceae bacterium
CAAAATTGGTAGCGGGGGCAGGACTTGAACCTGCGACCTTCGGGTTATGAGCCCGACGAGCTACCGACTGCTCCACCCCGCGATAAACACCGTCAACCGAAGTAAACCAACAAACTTCAATCAACAATTTGGGATTATACAACAATAAAATTCATTTGTAAAGGGGGGCAGACAAATTTTTTTTCGTATCAATCGGCGGCGCCGATATGGGTAAATACTGCGCGTCCCGTGCGTTTGTCCTGCGTTACGGCAATTTGCACGGGAATCAGTTTTTTCAATTCTTCCACATGGGAAATTATCCCGACCAAATGCCCGTCCTTTTGCAACGACAAAAGCGTGTTTATCGCCGTATCCAAGGTATCGGCATCCAAAGAACCGAACCCTTCGTCAATAAAAATCGTGTCGAGTTTTATGCCGCCGCTGTAACGGGTGACAACGTCTGCCAAGCCAAGCGCCAAGGCTAACGACGCCAAAAAGGTTTCGCCGCCCGACAACGTGGAACATGGTCGGCTAAGTCCCGTGTACTCGTCAAAAACCTCAATATCAAGCCCCGCTTCGCGCCGTCGGTCGAGAATTTGCTCTTGCCGCACCAAACGATAACGCCCCCGGCTCATGGCGTTCAAACGTCCGTTTGCCGCCTCCAACACATCGCGTAAAAACGACCGCAAAATGTACGCTTGAAAATTCATGCGTCCGCCGCCCCCGACGGCAACTTGCGCCAAGCGTCCCACCGCGTCGTATTCCTCTTGGACGGCGACAAGCTGTTCGGCAAGCTTTTTAAGCGCCGTTTCGCCGTTTTTCAACTGCTCGATGTCACGATTTAACCGCGCAATTTTCGCCAAACATTCTTCCAATGCAACATTCGCCGCTTTCGCCGCGTCGGCAAGCCGTTGTTCGTCGGGGGGCGTTTTGCCGACGACTTTTTCCCGCGCTTTTTTCAAATTGGCGGCAAGTACCATGCGTTCGTCCTCGAAGCGCCGAATTTCTTCGGCAATTCTCTGCCGGTATTCGGTGCTTCGCCAATTACCCCGCAACACACTCTGATATTCCGCAACATCATCAAAGCCGCATTCACCAAGCGCCCTTTGGAACTCTTGCCGGGCGTCGTCTAACGCTTTAGCAACATTGTCGGCGGCCTGTTGCAATGCCTGCACCGTTTTTTCCTGTCCGGCGCGTTCGGCAAAAATTTTTTGCCACGCCTTGGCCGCATCGTCACGCCGTTTTTGCATGGCGGCAACTTCGTCCGCCAATTTTTTGCCGTCGATTTTTATTTTTTCTTTCGCTCCTTGGTATTCCTCGGGAACGCGTCGCCGCAATTCGTCGCTCTTGCCCTTTAACAAATTAAGGGTTGCGCCGGCGTCTTCGGCTATTTTTTGCAAGCGCTGTTCCTCTTTGTTGCCGTTGTCGATTAACTGCCGCAATTTTTCCGCCGACTTTTGACATTTTTCATCATTGACGGCAATTTCCTCGTCCGACGGCACATCATCTTCGCCGTCAAAAACCGCCGGGCTGGGATGATGCGTACTGCCGCACACGGGGCAGGGCGCTCCCGGCGCCAAATGTTGCGCCAGCGCCGCCGCTTTGCCGATGGTTGCCAAGTGCCGCAAGCGCCGTAAGTTTTGCTCTTCTTGAGCGTGTGCTGTTTGGGCTTTTGTCACGGCTTCATCGTGCCGTTTGCGGAATTGTTCGCGTTGTTCTTTGGCAGCCGTCGCCGTTTCTTCGGCGACGATGAGCTTTTGCAACAAATCGTCCAATTCCATGGCCGGCTTATAAATTTCGCGCAAATAACCAAGTTTCGCTTCTTTGTCCTTTTGTTCGCCAATCGTTTGTTGCTCGGCGGCGTTGTCCTTTTCGGCTATAGCCGCTCGTTGCGTCAAAGTCTGCAGTTCCTTTTGCGCCATCGCCAACTCTGCTTGATGTTGTTTGTCATCACGAATAAGCGCGCTTAAATAGTTTTCTTTGTCGATTAGTGTTGCCGCTCTTTCGGCTTTAAGTAATCGCTCCTTTTGTCGCGCAAAATTTTCAACCCGGGCATCATTGGCGGCAACAAGTTTCTCCTGCGCGGCAAGATCGGCAAAAAGCGCTCCCAATGTTTGCGCTTCGGCAAATTCCTTTTGGGCAGCGTCACGTTGTTCCCGCAAAAGACGGCTCCGATTTATCGCCGTTGCCGCCGCCTGTTTTTTTTCGTCGATAATCCCGGCCAACGCTTCCTCGTTTGGTGCGGCAAATTGTTGCAGACGAATCTTGCGCTCATTTTCCAAACGGACATTTTCGTCCCGCAAATTCTTTTCCCGCTCCTTTAGCGCCAACTCAAGTTTTTGGTACAACTCCGTGCGAAAAAGAACGTTCATTATCTCCCGTCGGCTTTTGGAATCGGCCATCAACAGCCGCTTAAATTCTCCTTGCGGCAAAATAACCACTTGGCGAAACTCCTCGCACCGAAACCCCAACATTTTTTCAATGTAGGCGGTGACCTCGCCGATTTTGGCGGTTATTTGCGTAAAAATGCCGTCATCGTCAATGATGCCCAGTATGGCGCTGGCTTTTTTTTGCATTAAGGCATCGTCATTCGCTTTTTTTTGCCGCGTGTATTCCGGCGTGCGCCTCACCCGATACGTTTTGCCGTGCAAAGCAAAAGTAAATTCCACCCATGTGTCGGCGGTCGGCGCCGCATTTTGCGAACGAAAATTTTTGCTCTTGCGGTCGCTGCCGCTGCCTTCGCCGTACAACGCAAAACAAATGGCATCCAACAACGTTGTTTTGCCCGCTCCCGTCGGCCCGTGAATAAGAAAAAAACTGCTTTCGTCAAGCGCTTTGGCAAAATCGAGACACACATGGTCGGCATAGGGTCCAAAAGCACACAAGTTAAGCATCAACGGTCGCATCGTCGTCCTCGCTTTCCGCCCGGTAAATTTCCCGCACACATTCGGCGACAATCTGCTCTTGCTTTGCGCTCAAACCTTCGCCGGTCATCTCATAATAAAAATCGGCAAAAAGATCCGTTTCGGAAACGTTTTTACGCCGCTCTTGCGCTTCGCCCATACTCGGCTCATAAGTCAACCCGCTAAATTCAATGCCGCCCAAGTGGGAATAAACTTCCGTCAATTTATCGTAGGCCGACAATATCGCCGTTTTGTCCAGAAGCCGCACCAAAATATAATCATCGGATACGGGATAACGCTTGCGATCGCGGCGAATTTCCTCCATATAGCCTTCGACAACTCGCACGTCGCGTTTCGCATCAAGCGGCAAAAATTCGCTTTTGGTCTTGCCGTCCGCCGCCAATTCGACGAGAACCGCCCCTTTCTTTTGCATCGCTTCGTCAAAAGAATATTTGAGCGGCGATCCGCTGTAACGAATATTGTCCGCTCCCGCCCGTTGCGGCGCGTGCAAATGTCCGAGCGCCGTATAATCAAATGCGGAAAAATGCGCCGGGGCAACATTGGTTTCGCCGCCGACGTTCAGCGGCCGTTCCGACTCGCTGGTCACGCCGCCCGCCGCAAACAAATGCGCCACCGCAATACTGCGGCAATGTTGCGGCACCCGGGCAAGCGCCGCCGCCGTTACTTGCGCCGTCGCCGCATCGGCGTCAAGCCGCAACTTATTGTCAACGGCACCCGGTTCAAAATAGGGGAACAACGTAAACGCCACCTGTCCATATTCGTCCCTTACGATTACCGGAGCATCATTCATATCCAAAACACCGCGCATGACAAGTCCGGCTTGCGCCAAAATTTCACCGCCGAACGCCAAACGGTTGCCGCTGTCATGATTGCCGGCGATAGCCAGCGTCATTATTTTGCGTTCCAAGACAATTTTAGTCAAAATCTCGCTCAACAACACTACGGCATCGGCAGGCGGTATGCCCCGATCGTAAATATCTCCGGCGATTACGACCGCTTGCGGTTTTACATCGTCGATCAACCGTAAAAGTTCGTTCATTATGAAATGCTGGTCGTCAAGCAACGCATAGCCGCGCAAACTTTTACCCAAATGCCAATCGGCAGTATGCAATATTCTCATGCCTGTTCCTCATAAAAATTTTGGCGTTTTTCCTTGCTCCGTAACGAGCGAAGAAAAAACGCCACAGTCATACATAACTAAACGGTGTGCCAACACGCAAAAACGTTCGCCCACATTCGCATTTGTCCTTCATACGGCTGACCGCCTGCCCGGTACGATAACGAATAAGCGGCATCGCCTCCGCCGTGAGCGTGGTTATGACAAGTTCACCCATGTGTGTCTCATCGCATACCGGTTCATCACTGTTAAAAGCAATCACTTCCGCCAAAAAATTATCCTCTTGGACATGATGCCCAACGTGCTTGTCACATTGGTACAACATACCGGCGAACCCCAGTTCCGGCGGTGCATAAAGGTTGTATACCTTGGTTTTCATACGATCGTGAATGTGCTGTTGCAACGGATTTTGAATAGCTGTCAAATTTAAGCACAAAACCTTCGTTATCGGATAATCGACAATGTTCTTACCCGTCGCCTGCAACTGAATTATAAGTTGCATGACAAGTTGCGGCGTGCTTATCAACGTATCCATGCCGACGATTTCCATAAGGCGCAACCAATGACGATAATCCGTACCCAACGGGACAACCATCGCACCGATAACTTCCAGGGCATACTGCAAATCCAAGAAGCGGCTGTCCGACAAATCGCCCTGCAAACCGACAATGGAGGCGTTGTTAATGCCCGAAGCCACCAACGCCCGCGTGAGCATTTCAATGTTTTTCGCCACATCGCCGCGACTATACAAACGGGTTAATTCGCCCGACGCCTCCTGCATATAATTAAAACGCAAAATACCCGAAAGCGGCAACGTCAAAATGTCCAACGAGTCGATGCTCCGAAGTTCGGTGGGGCGCGTAAACGGCAGTTTCCTTATATCCGTCAACGACTTTACGTCCGCTAAGTCCACATCGGCATTACGATATTTTTGCCGATAAAAAAAACTTTTGTCAAGCGCCCACTTTAGCTGTTTTTTCAGTCGCTCAAATTGCAACTCGTTTAACTCGTCGCGGGGCATTTGCTCGATTGGCGCATTTGCAATCATCATTGCTCACCTTACAAGGGTTTTTGGTAAAAGAAAGGTTGAAAGCTGGTATAGCCCATCTTACGGAAGTTCAAAATAGCCTCCGTCGCTCCGACAAACAAAATGCCGCCCGGTTTTAACGCCGCAAAGAAATTGGTATAAAGCTGTTCTTTGGCCTCTTCGGTAAAATAAATGACCACGTTGCGGCAAAGAATAAGGTCAAAGCCCGTCTCGAATTTATCCTTGAGCAAATTGTGCCGCTTAAATTCGATGCACGATTTTATCTCCTGCTTTACGGCGTACTTGTTCCCCTCAACAATGTCGAAATATTTCTTTTTGCGGGCATCCGCCATACTCTTTAGTTCGTTGTCAAGGTAGACGCCGCGTTTGGCCTTGGCGATAATCTCAATATCAAGGTCGCTGGCCAAAATGCGGTGGCGCACATTGGGGGTAAGCTCTTTCATTATAATCGCCAACGAATACGGTTCGGCGCCGATGGAGCAACCCGCGCTCCAAATATTAAGCTTCGGCGAACGCTTCAAAAGATCGGGGATAACATCCGTTTCAAGTTTTGAAAATTTCTCCGGCGTACGGAAAAATTCCGAAACGTTTATGGTCAGGTATTCGATAAACTCGGCAAAGGTATCCTTGTTCTTGGCCACGTCATCAAAATACGCAACATAAGAATCCATGTTGGCACGGGTGACCAAATTGCCGATGCGCCGCTTCATCTGCGGCTCTTTGTAAAGATCAAGATCAATTTCCGTCTTTGCCTTCAGCTTTTGCTTAAAGGCGCTCCAGTCCTTTTCATCCATCATTTCCGAATATCTCCTCACATGAACCGTTTTGCCGAATTATCAAACTTTCCCGCGTCATACCGGCACCGTTTTGCTCGCAACAACTGCACCGCATTGGGCAACAATAGCGAATTTTTTCGGCAAATTCCTCGACGGCCAAATCAATTTATGTCAAATATTTTCTTGTTGCGATCGGCGGCCAGTTTCGGCAACACAATATGCAAAAGGCCGTTTTCAAAAGACACGGTCGTTTCGTCGGCGGCAATATCGTCAACAAAAAATTCCCGTTCAAATTTGCCGCGCTTGCGTTCGCGACAAACATATTTCACGCCTTCGGCATCCTCATCTTCGACTATATGTTGCGCCGAAACCGAAAGGCGACTGTTGTCATCGTAAGAAACGGTTATCTCTTCCTTGGTAAAACCGGGCAATTCGGCGTAAATTTCGTACTTGTCATCGTTTTCCGTCACATCAACGCGAAAAGACGACAGCGCCCCCGACACTTTGCCCAAGGGATTAAAAGGCTGATCCATGGCAACATCGAAGACTTTCTCCAAAACTTCCCTGCCTTTTTCGGCGTATCCGTCGCGAATATTAAAAGGCTGAACCCTAAACATTGTTTTTACCTCCCGTTTGACTTATAATGTCACCCTGAGCTTGTTTCTCTTCTTTTTCTTTTAG
>CAJORE010000192.1 GCA_905236595.1 uncultured Selenomonadaceae bacterium
ATCTGCGAAGAACCCATGCCGCTGCCGCAAGCCGCGATAACCTTCAACTTTGCCATTAAAAACACTCTCCTTTTTTTTGAAAAGGGGGGCGGTTGGTTACGCCCCCGCCAATGTTCGTATTATACCAACAAACTCAATCAATTACAACATCATCAACGGACACACCCTGTTTTTTCGCCATAATTTCTTTGTATTTGTCAAAGTCCTCGGCGATAACAAAATAAGTATCCTTGTTGCGCTGATAGATAATTTGCGGAATGGCCAACAAAATAACGACGATTGCCGCCACGCCGACGAATTGCAAATTGTTCATGATAACGCCGATAACGGGCCACAGGGTATCCCAGTCGAAGTTACCGTGCCAGCCGCCGAAGTTGCCGGTGGTGAAGTAATAAGCCGCAAAGCCGCCGCCCAGAACTTGAATCATACCGCTGAAGAACGGAATGATCGCCGCTGCGCGAATACCGCCCAACCGATTGGCAAACACGGCAAAGGTCGCATTATCGAAGAACAACGGAACGAATCCGGAGATTATTAGAATCGGGCTGTTGAATACAATCAGGCCGATAATCGCCAGGAACTGACCCAAGGCACCGAACAAGAAGCCGATGGTGACGGCGTTCGGGTGACCGAAGCCGTAAGTTGCGGCGCAGTCAACAGCCGGGAGCGAACCGGGGAGAAGTTTTTCGGAAATACCCTGGAAAGAATTCGTAAGTTCGGAAACGAACATACGAACACCAAGTTGCAGAATGGTGAGGTAAACAGCGAAGTAGAAAGACTTTTCGACGATGTAGAAAACGAAATTCTGGTTCTTGCCGAAGCTCTTATCAATGCTGTGCATCAAATCCGGCCCCAAAATGGAGATTATCGCACCGAAGAAGATGGTCATCAACACGCCCGTGGCAACGACGTTTTCGTTAAATATCGACAGGAAACCGGGGAGTTTCAAATTGTCCAAAGAATTTTTCGGATCGCCGATTTTTTTGGCGAGCTTAGATACGAGGAAGATACCGACCATTTGCTGGTGACCGGTGGCAAATCCGCCGCCTTCGGTGAGTTTGGCGACAGGCTCCACCGTGAGGTTCGAAGCAACCGACCAATAAGTACCGAGCAAGACACCCAGCATCAAGACAACCTGCGGATCCTGAAGTTGCGGGAAACAGAACAAAACGAGCCACAAAGCCGTCGAAGATTGCTGCACCATAACGTGACCGGTGATAAACAGCGTACGAATCTTCGTATATTTACGGAAGAAAACGAACAGCATATTCATGAAGAACGCGATGAGCAAAACCATCATCATCATCGAGAAGGAGCGCCCGGCGTTCTCGACGGACATCTGCGCCGCCGTCTGTCCGAAATACGGGTCAATAACCGCCGCCGAAAGTTCGAAGCGATCCTTTAAGCCCACCAAGACCGGACGGAAGTTGCCGACCAAGCCGCCCGAAGCGACGCCCAAAATCATGTAACCGACGGTGGCTTTGATGAAACCGGCCAAACATTCGTAGATAGGTTTCCCCAGGAGCAAATATCCGACAAAGACGATAAAGCCGATGAAAAATTGCGGCTTCGTCAAGATATTGTTCTGGAAGAATTCCCATATAGACATCAATATGTCCATGGTAAGATAAGTCCCCCTTTTATAATACGTTTACCGGGCGCGTCGAGATTTATGCCCGACGCGCCCACGGCATTTTATATCATTGACGCAAAAAGCGCAAGGTGTCAAATTAAAAGAACCCTTTTACCGACTATTCTTCCATTGCGGCGCGAACATCATCCATTTTGGCCAACTCTTCCGGCGTTTTTACTTCCAAAAGCTTGGCCACAAAATCTTCGTTGGAACAAGCCTCGCTCATCGCCATGAGGTTTTCCATGTGTACGGCGTTGTTTACCGACGCCAAAACGAAAAACAGCCGCGCATCCTTTTCCGGATCGTTCGGGTCGAAGTGAACCGGCTTTTCGGTTTTCATGAAGCAAATCGCGGTATCGTGTACGCCAAGGCCTTCTTGCGCATGAGGAATACAAATGTTCGGCGCAATAACGATGTAAGGGCCGAGCTCCTCCACCTTTTTGATAATCTCGTTGACGTACAAATCTTCGCAAGTCCCGTCGGCAATGAGGGGGGCGCAAGCCGCTTTTACTGCGTCGCGCCAATCGTCGAAACCTTCGTGGAAGGAGTAGCGTTTTTTCTCGACAAATTCTTTGAACATAATCTTTCCTTTCCGTTGCCGAACCGCAACAACAAAATTCCGAACCGCGCCGCCGACCGTCAAAATCGGCGGCGTCGGCCGGACTGTTACGGCAAACACGTTAAAATTCAATGTTCACCATATCCTAAGCCGCTCTGCGGGACAAAACATCACAGGCAGGAACGGAAGGGAATGTTTTGCGGATATTCAAAGCAGTCTTCAAAGCCGCGACGATGATGGAAATACATCTTGTCTTTGTCACGCGGGTACATATAACTGCCGCCGACTTGCCAGAAGAAGGGGTGGAATTTATATTCGTTGCGATCTTTCTTGAAATCGTAGAGCAAGCGAATCTCTTCGCAGTCGGCCTGGAAGTTCGTCCATACATCCCAATGAATCGGCACGACCACTTTGCACTGCAGATTTTCCGCCATACGCAAAACGTCGATGGAGGTCATCTTGTCCTGCATACCGATGGGGTTCTCGCCGAAGGAGCCGAAAGCCACGTCGATGTCGTAGTCCTTGCCGTGTTTGGCAAAATAAATGGAAAAATGCGAATCGCCGGAGTGGTAAATATTGCCGCCGGGGGTCTTGAGCAAGTAGTTGACGGCTTTTTCGTCCATGTCGGTGGGGCATTTGCCGGTCAATTCTTCGCGATTTTCGCTGGTGTCGTCGGTAGTGACGATGCAGGTACGGTCAAAGCTGTCGAGGCAAACGATTTCTATGTCTTTAATCTTAAAGACATCGCCGGGTTTTACTTCGCGGCAACGTTCGCGGGGTACGCCCCATTTGACCCAGGTTTCGACGGATTTTTTGGGGCCGATGAACGGAACGGGAATCTCCTTGCCGTCCTCAATGGTGGTCATGCCGCTTTTAATGACGTGAGCCGCCCATTCAGCCGACATATGATCCTGATGATAGTGCGTCGCCAGCACCGCATCAACCTGCTTGAACTTGAAAGGATCAATAACAAAGGGAACGTTGCGAAGGTTGGGTTGCATACTGCGGCAACCGCACATATTCGCCATTTGATGCCCCGGTTTCATTTTGCCGTCGCCGTGGGTGCGTTTGCCGTTGCCGCACCACAAGTCAATGGTGATGTTGGCATTGCCGGGGGTCTTGAACCAAATGCCCGTGCATCCCAGCCACCACATACCGACCTGTCCTTCGGGAATAACCGCATTTTCAATGTCTTCCACGAGCCAAGTGCCCCATTCGGGGAAAGTGCTCATAATCCAGGATTCCCGCGTGATGTCGTCAATCTTGCTCATAATGCCCTCCTAAATTTTGAAGCTTTCGCCGCATATCGGTAACCGAATCAACCGGGCGACGCCGCACTTATTTGATGCCTGCATTATACGATATTTTTTTGCTCACTTCAAGCCTTTTTTTGCAAAAAATGCGCGTGAAAGCAAGATTTTTTTTAGCAACGCCCATAAAAACGAATTATATGCTCATTTCCTTCGTCAATGTGTCGCCTTCGGCAATCCGCAGACATTGCCAATGGGCATCCGCCCCAAATGTTTATGCGCCGACTGCCGCATCGAAAACGCGGCAGTCGGCGCATAAGAATGAATTTTGATAAACGGTTTTGATATGCGGAAAATTTCAGTCGCCGTCGCAAGCAAAGACAATACCGGCTTGTTTTCGTGCTTGTTCGGCTGTTTGCAGGACTGCCAACGATACGTCCAAGCCCTGTTTCATGCAATCGTAATCCTTTTCGCGGAAAATTTCGGCAAAATGTTGGAATTCGTGCACCATCCGATGTTCATATCGGTTCAGCTCGTAGCGCGTCGTCACGCCGCTGCCTCTTAGGCAAACTTCAAAGGCTTTCAATTCGTTGGGGGCGCCCAAGGCGCGAATCCAACCCTTTTCGCCTTGAATAAGAATGAAGCCGGGGCTTTCGGAGTCTTTGGCGCCGAGCGCGGTAGCCGTAAATCCCTTGTACCGCAACGAAACAATGCCCGAGGTATCGACGCCGTTAAACCCGATGTTGGCCGAATAACTTGCCTTCTCCGGTACGCCGAACAGACCGATAATAAAATTCAGATTGTATATGTTTATGTCGTACAGCGCTCCGCCGGACAGTTGCGGGTCAAACACGGGCATGACCTGCCCGTTTAAGTATTTGTCGTAACGGCTGGAATATTGAGAATAGTTCGCCGTGACGGCGCGAATGTTGCCGATGTTCGGCAACGCTTGGCGGATAGCGAAGAAATTCGGAACGTGAAGCAACGTTACCGCCTCAAACACATAAAGATTTTTCGCTAACGCCAATTCGCGCAATTCGCGCACTTCTTCAGCCGTCGATGCGAACGGTTTTTCGACAATAACGTTCTTGCCTGCCAAAAGAGCGCGTTTGGTGTATTCGTAGTGGACGCTGTTGACAAGACCGACGTACACAAAATCGATGGCCGGATTAGCCAAAAGTTCGTCGTAATCGGTGTAAACCGTGGGAATCGAATAAGCGGTCGACAGCGCTTCGGCTTTCTCCCTGCTTGACGGACGGGCAAAAATCGCCGCGATTTCTATTTCCGGGACGTGCTTTAGCGCAATCAATGCGCCCTCTTTAACGATAAGGCCGGTGCCGAGAATTGCTAACTTCATGGTTGGGTTCTCCTTAGTTGCGGATAAAATGTGTTGACACCCATTCTTCTTTTTCCGGTAGGCCGAGTTTCTCCTTGCCGAGGGCAATGCTTTTCATCAAAAACGTCATGTTGCGCGCAAGCGTACGCATGGTTTGAACCGTTGACCATCATGACTTTCATTTCAGTTTCCTTCCTTAAGGAAATACTGCATAATTCGTCCGCACCCTTGCCGGGTCTTTTTCCGGCATACTGCGTCATTCCTCCTCAGCGTAGCA
>CAJORE010000193.1 GCA_905236595.1 uncultured Selenomonadaceae bacterium
CCCACCGCCCCAATCATTTCTTTATCGTTCGCCGCATCACCTATGGCCACGGCATCTTTCAAGTCGATATTAAGATAATCGCACAGAAACTCTATGCCCGTTGCCTTTGTCACGCCCGCCGCCGACACCTCAAAGCTTGTCTTTTCGGCATAGGCGTATGTTATCGGCAAGTGTTGCAAGCTTTCGCGGCATTGCTCACGTCTTTCCGGGGAACGATTGTAAAGATTTATTTTTATAATCTTCGTCGGATCTTTTTTCACCAACTCGCGCAACTCATCAACATTTTTTACGCCCCGACAAAACCGCCGATACATCGGTTCATAGGTTTTCATCAAAAAATTTTCCATGGCGTAAATATCCTGCTGCGGCGCGTATGCCTCGTCAACGGTCAAAATGTGTACCATTGCCGACTCTCTTTCGCCGACGTCGATAATCTCTAACGAAACATCAAGCGGCAACGGTTTGGCAAACAACGTCCGGCGATTGACAAAATCATGCACCGCACCACCGCTCATTATAACGCCGTAATCAAGATGCGCCTGCTCTTGTTCGTAGTCCTTAAGCTCCGCCATGCCGCGCCCCGTGGCCAAACAAACCTTATAGCCGTTTGCCCGCATATCGTCTATTGCCGCAAGCGTTTCGGCGGGGAAACTGTGATCACTTTTTAAGGTCGTGCCGTCCATATCAAGAAAAAGTATTTTGTACTGTCCCATATAAAAACCTTCGCCCAAGGGCATATCCGATAAATGAGTTTATCGGAGCTACTCTTAAATAAACATATCCATGAAGTTACCGATGTTGCCGTAATACGAAATGACCGGCAACGAGTCGGCCGCATAGAACGAACTGAAAGAATTGCGCCCCGTAAATGCGGAAAACGACGGGAACATATTGTCGGCACGATAACTCGACACATTAACCATATTGTCGATACGTCCGGCAAGACCGTTGCGTCCCAAGGCATTTTCAACAGCCGCGGAATTATCGGCCAACGAAAGGGACAACGCCTCTTTATCGACGGACAAGGTGCCGTCATTTTGCGGAACTATGCCGACATTATTCAAAGCGTGGCGGTAATCCGTTTGATCAATGCCGCTCTGCACAAAACTGTCAAAGCGCACCGAAAGCCCGGTATTTTTCTGAAGATAGTTCACCGTATCGTTATAATTGTCAATGATACTGCCTATCTGCTCGGCAACGTTACGCGCATCGTTGTGCATAGCGTTTTTATTGGCTATAAAATCCTTGGCATAATTCGTCAACGTTGACAAATCATCAAAAGGCGCGTTGGCTTTCACCGTCTCCGCCATAAGATTATCGGCGGCGTTCGTCAAAGACTGCACGTTCTCGCCGTCAATATTTACCGCCGAACCGTATGCGGCAGCAAAATTTTTCAAAACCGACAAGGCATCGCGTGCGGCAACCGTTGTCTCGTCACTTGCCCGATCACCGGCACGAACGAAACTGCGTACTGCGTCAATGCTGTTTACAATCTGCCCTTGCGCCACCGCATCCGTTTCGCCAAAAATCGCGGCATAATCGCTGACAGCGGCCGCCGAAGCCGCAACAAATTGCTTAGTCTCTTCATCCGCTTTGTAAGCGGCGGCAAAATCATCTATGACGCTTGCGGCGTTTTGCAAGTCCCCGACGCGATTAAACTCGTTCCGCACAGTTTCAAGCGTCTTGTTCAAGCGATGCGAATCCGCTCCAAATTTACCGGTGCGCTCAAAATAATTAAGATAACCGCCAATACTGTCCAATCCGGTTTGCATAGCTTTAGCAACGCTTTGTCCCGTACAGGTGAAACGATTCACGGCACTTATGGCCGCCGCCGCCGCATCTTTGGCACCGTTAGCTTCGTCTTGGGTCATGCCGACTTTATCTTGGACGGCATCGGTCAATTCTTTCACCGTGTCCTCATCGGCATCTTCGCCCGCCGCCAGTTTATTTATCGCCGACCCAAGAGCATCCTGATCGGCATCATCATCATTTTTTTTCAAAAAATCCGTCAGGTTCTTGGCGGCGCTTTTAGCCTTGTCGGTCATTTTGTCCGCAGACTCTGCGGTGCCCTTATAGTCGATTTTCTTTAACGCCGTACTCACTTTGGCGGCATTTTTCATCTCGCGCTTCAGATCATTTTGGAACTTGTTCTTGTCCTCGTTGTATTCGGCAATAAGTCCGTTGAGCGTGTGCTTTTTACCAACCAAAGAATCGACAATGTCAAACGTTGTGCCAAAGCTCGCCAAGTTAACTCCCGTCAATTTCGTGGCGCTGTCCTTATCATTTGCCAAACGCGACGAAAGATCCGAATTAAAGGAGAGTCCGCCGACTGAGATCCCTTTTCCCGTCGTATGGTACAACAATTCCGATCCCTTCAGCATGGCGCCTATGGTTGCCATTTTCAGCCCCTCCCTCTGTCTTGCGGTAAAACTATCCGCATGACTGTTACATTCCGTTTCCTCATATATTGCCACAAAGAGCGCATAATTGCAACAGAAAATTTGCGTGATGCGACATTTTATGCTATAATTGCGCCGTTTTTTTCGGGAAATTTCGAGGTGATATTAAGTGAAGATTACCAAAGACGATTTGGCAAACGTGGCGTACTTATCGCGCCTTGCCTTGGACGATGGCGAAGAAGAAAACTACATAAAGGATCTTAACGACATTGTCGCCTACGTTGATAAATTAAGTGAGCTTGACACCGATAACATCATGCCCACAACTTACGCACTTGCCACGGAAAACGTATTCCGCGAAGATGAAGTGCGTCCTTCGCTCACGCAAGAGGAAGCGCTTTCAACCGCGCCGGACAAGGAAAACGGCTATTTCAAAGTACCGCAAGTGCTTGCCGAATAAATTTTGTTGGAGAAGGCTGTTATGAAAATAATTGAACAACCGGCACACGTTTTGCATGATATGCTCGTCAAAAAGGAGCTGTCCGCCAAAGAATTAACGGATGCTTTTTTTGCGTCCATCGACAAAAGCGAAGATACGTTGGGCGCTTTTGTCACACTCATGCGCGGCAAAGCCGGCAAAGACGCTTCCATAATTGACGCCAAAATCGCGCAAGGCGAGGAGTTACCGTATTTTGCGGGAATTCCCGTCGCCATAAAGGACAACATCTGCACCAAAGATGTTAAGACCACGGCCAGCAGTAAAATTCTGGAAAATTTTGTGCCACCTTACGATGCGACGGTTATGACGAAACTGTACGACCAAAACGCCGTAATAATCGGCAAAGCCAACATGGACGAGTTTGCCATGGGCGGCTCTACGGAACATTCCGCATACCACATCACGCGCAACCCGCACGATTTGTCCCGCGTGCCCGGCGGTTCATCCGGCGGCAGCGCGGCGGCCGTGGCCGGCGGCGAAGCCGTATGTGCCTTAGGCTCCGATACGGGCGGATCAATTCGTCAGCCTTCGGCTTACTGCGGCGTTGTCGGCTTAAAACCCACTTACGGACGCATTTCCCGTTACGGCTTAATCGCCTTTGCCTCATCCCTCGATCAAATAGGGCCGATTACCCGCGATGTCACCGATGCGGCATATATGTTAAATGCCGTTTGCGGCCATGACAAAATGGATTCGACTTCGCTTAAGGAAAAAGCTCCCGACTTTACAAAAGCCTTGGTGGCTGACGTTAAAAATTTGAAAATCGGCGTGCCTAAAGAATATTTTGCCGACGGAATTGATCCGCAAGTCGAAGAAAAAGTCCGCTCCGCCATAAAATCCTTTGCCGAACTGGGCGCAAAAATTACGGAAATATCCCTGCCGCACACCAAATACGCCATCGCCGTTTATTACATAATCGCTCCCGCCGAGGCTGCCACAAATTTGGAACGGTATGACGGCGTAAGCTACGGTGTGCGCGTACCCGGTAAGGACGTGCCGGAGATGATGATAAACACCCGCAGCCAAAAATTCGGCGCGGAGGTAAAACGACGCATTATGATCGGCAACTACGCTTTGTCGGCCGGTTATTACGATGCCTATTACCTAAAGGCGCTGAAAGTTCGCACTCTCATAAGCCAAGATTACGTCGAGGCCTTTAACAAAGTCGATGTCATTATGACGCCCACCGCACCCACACCGGCATTTAAGCTGAATGAGCTTACGGGCGATCCCCTCAAGATGTATTTGCAAGATATTTGCACCGTACCGGCAAACTTGGCGGGACTGCCGGCGATCTCCGTACCATGCGGCGTAAATTCGCAAGGTCTGCCCATAGGACTGCAAATTATCGGGCGCGCTCTTGACGAAGAAACCCTGTTGCGTGCGGCTTATACTTTTGAAACGGCGCAGGGAATTCCCTTTGCCGTGCCGGAATTAAACAATGCGGAAGGGGGCGCTTCGGTGTGAAATATGAAGCGGTAATCGGTCTTGAAATCCACAGCGAACTAAAGACGACGACAAAAATTTTTTGCGGTTGCAAAACAGCGTTCGGCGCCGAACAGAACACCCAAGTTTGCCCCGTGTGCTTAGGGCTTCCCGGCGTATTGCCCACGATAAACAAAAAAGTCGTCGAATTTGCCGTCAAAGCGGGGCTTGCCACAAACTGCACCATAAACAAGTACAGCAAATTCGACCGCAAAAATTATTATTACCCGGATTTACCGAAGAATTGGCAAACTTCGCAATACGATTTGCCCATTGCCGAACACGGCCATGTAGATATCGAAGTCAACGGCGAAAAAAAGACCGTGCGTCTTACGCGTATTCATATGGAAGAGGATGCCGGTAAACTGGTTCATTCGGGCAACACCATAAAAGATTCGGCGGCTGGATCCTTCGTTGATTACAACCGCACGGGCGTCCCCCTAATCGAAATTGTTTCCGAACCCGATATGCACTCGGCGGCGGAAGCTCGTGCTTACATGGAAAAAATCAAGGCGATTTTAGAATATATTGACGTATCCAATTGCCGCATGGAAGAAGGCAATTTGCGTGCGGACATAAATGTCTCCTTACGCCCCGTCGGCAGCGACAAATTGGGCACCCGCACCGAAATGAAGAACATAAATTCCTTCAAAGCCCTTGAAGATGCCATAAATTATGAAATCGAACGGCAACAGGAAGTTTTGGAGGACGGCGGGAAAATAATTCAAGAGACACGCACCTTTGACCCGGAACGGGGAGTTACGCTGTCAATGCGCAGCAAGGAAAACGCCGACGATTACCGCTATATGCCCGAACCGGATCTGCCGCCTATCGTAATGACGGACGAAGAAATCGAAAGCTACCGCCGCGAATTGCCCGAATTACCGGACGCCGCCTGCTTGCGTCTGCAAAACGAATTGGGGCTTTCGGCTTACGATGCCGGTGTTTTGACGGCCTCGCGGCAAACGGCACAATATTTTGATGCGGTGCTGAAAACGGGCGCGGACGCAAAACTTGCCGCCAACTGGATAATGAGCGACTTGGCCAAGAACTTAAACGCCGCCGAAATTACCATTGACCAATCTCCCGTCGATGCCAAACGTCTCGGCGAAATGATTTTGCTCATAAGCAAAGGAACAATTTCTTCCAAAATCGGCAAAAAAGTGTTTGCCGAAATGTGGGACGGCAATACCGATTCGGCGGAAAAAATCGTCGCCGATAAAGGGTGGGTGCAGATAACCGACACGGGTGCCATCGAACAAATTGTAAAAGAAGTGATCGCCAAAAACGAAAAAGCGGTGGCCGATTACAAAAACGGCAACAAAAAAGCCATCGGCGCACTCGTCGGACAAGTGATGAAAGCATCACAAGGCAAAGCCAACCCGCAAACGGTAAACGAACTGTTGACAAAATTGCTGTGAAAAGCGGTGATTTATCATGTATACCTGCCATGCCGCCATGTTTGACATGGACGGAACGTTGGTCGATTCGCTGGCCGACTTGGCCGACAGCGCCAACGAAGTAATGCGTTCCTTCGGCGCCGCCGAACATACGACGGAAGAATACCGCTACTTTGTCGGCAACGGCGCCAAAAAACTCATGGAACGCGCCTTGCCGCAAGACCTTGCCGCCGATGCGGCAACGGTAAACGAAGCTTTGACCCGCTACAAAAAGATTTACCGTGAACGGCATCTTCTGACAAAAACCAAACCTTATCCCGGTATCGAGGAATTATTGGCAAAGCTTAAAGAAAAAAATATTCCTTGTGCGGTGTTGACGAACAAGCCTCACGAAGCGGCGCTCGTGATTGCCGATAAATTATTCCCCGCCGCTTTCTGCGCCGTAGTCGGCGACAAACCCAACGGGCCGCGCAAACCCGACCCGACCAACGCGCTAATCATCGCCAAAGATATGGGCGTTGCTCCGTCTGCGGTGGCTTACTTTGGGGACAGCGATGCGGATATGCTTTTGGCAAACAACGCCGGCTTCGTGCCGGTCGGTGTGCTTTGGGGATTTCGTCCGCGTGAAGAACTATCGGCAAACGGCGCCAAGATTTTGCTCAATCACCCCGACGATATTTTTACCGAGATAAATTTTGTCGGTAAATGATTATTTACGGGC
>CAJORE010000194.1 GCA_905236595.1 uncultured Selenomonadaceae bacterium
CCGCATATCTTTTCGGTTTTATTGCCACTTGGATTCTGGGATTTGATGACGAAGAACGTGATACCGAGTAAACTTTACCGCACTTTACAACAACTCAAGCGGCATACCGATTTGGCGACACAACCCCACAAAAAATCGACGCCAAGCTATAAGCAGCCATGGCGCCGACCGACATTGTATCAAAAAATTCGCGGCAAATATGACATACGGACATATCGGTCATTGATTATGAGCCGTCTGCCGAATTTTTATTTCGGCAGACGGCTCATAAAAATAAATTCAAAACCACAAGCAAACAATCTAAAAGTTATTGATGAACAGTTCCCAAATTGCCGTTAAACACAATTCGGCAAATCGGATCGGCGACTTTTTCTTCCCAAATGTAGTTGCCGCTGAATTTTCCAAAACTGCGCTCATCCGTATTTTCGTCGATGGGCAGCCCGTTCATGACGTATACAAAACCGTCCTTTGTGCCGGGACGAAAGCACATCATCGAAAGAAGGCCGTAAGCCACACCCGTATGCCCCACAAAATCCATTGCGGCGTCTTTACATAGCCGCGACGTGCCGTTGCCGTCAAATTGATAAAGCCCCAAACCGTAGGACGTGATTGAACCTCCGTAATTGTCGCCGTTTTCCGTTTGCGGGTCGTATTGCCAAACGCGCCCGGTCATTGCTGTCACGGATTCGGGGAACAATACTTGTTGGCCGCGATATGTGCCGTTATTCATCAACATTATCAGCGCATGGGTCAAATCCTCCAAGGAAATTCGCAAGCCACCTGTCGGCGAAAATATTGAAGCATTGGTGCCGATTGCGTAATCGTCAATATGATAAAACTCGAAAGCCGTTTGCGTTTTGTTGAGAATATGCAAAGAATTCTTCGGCGGTTGTTTGCCTCGGGCATCGGCGTTGGCATACCATGAGCCGTGTTCGTCCAAAACACCGTCGGCATTTTTTTTGCGATAAACAGTACCTAAGTTGGCAAATTCCTCCCGTCCCAAATTGCTGACAACGTAATCGCCTTTAATGTCCAACTGCCGCAAAATATGGTTTTTCTGATAAAGGTCGAACCGCTCCCCCGTAACACGCTCAATAACCGTCCCCAGAAGGTTGTAGTTCAGATCGCAATAACAAAAATATTTTCCCGGCTCCTGCCCCAAAGGCGCAAAATGTTCGCCGCCGTTATAATCCGTGCCGTCCGGCACAAAAAATTCGCGGATATTTTTATGCGGCGGCAACGCGTAGTATGAACCGTTTCTGAGCGACGACAAATGCGAGGCCACCATGCGGACGGTTATGGGCGTATCGGGGTAATTGGGGTTTCGCAGCTTGAAACCAAGATAATCGCTCACGTCGGTATCAAGGTCAATCTTCCCTTGTTCGACCAACTGCATTATCGTGAACATGGTAAAAGATTTGGACACGGATGCAATGCGAAAAAGCGTGTTGCGGGTCATTGGCTTGTTGTTGGCGGGATTTTGCCCGTCAATAACCGCATTGCCAAAAAAATTGCTGTATACCTCTTTGCCGCCTTGCAAAACGATAACGCCCAAACCCGGCACCTGCGAATAACCATCGCCAACAACAGCGGACAACTCACGGTCAAGCTGCGCTTTTTGCTCCGCCGTCACGGCAAAAGCGATATTCGTGAACCAACAAATAATAAACGCCACGCCGAAAATTGTTTGCACAAAACTTCTTACCGACACTTCTTTAGAGAACTCCTTTCAATCGAATAACGGAACCTTCCAAAGGAACCTCTAAAAACTATCTTTTTTGGGGCTTCGCCCAAACCCACAAGGGGCTTTGCCCCTTGACCCCAGCAGGGAGCTTCGCCCCTTGCACCCCTAATGTTTTTAGTTTTTCGAGATGCCCTAAAATTTATTGCAGATGCTCACAAGGGCATCGCCGATAACCGTTTGTGTCATCGTCTGCTCACAGACGGCTCATAAAAACAGTTTTGGGAAGTTCCCGGCGAAAATAAAACGGGTATAAGGAGCCGTTTCCTTACGCCCGTTTTATTTTTGACATTTCCCATAACCCTTTTATATGCCGTATGCCTCGTCGAAAGTGTAGCCAACGGCACATGAAAACAGTTTATCGAGGCTACCTTTACATCAGAAGGTATATTCGACACCCGTGTACCAATTATGCACCTTTGAACGATCGCCGCCGGCCGTGAGGGCATTGTTGCTCTTACCGTTAAAATACACAAGTTCCATGGATAGATTCTTCATGAGATTGTGCCGCGCTCCGACTTCGATGCCGCGTTCGCCAAACCCGACGCCGTGGTAAGCGGGGGTAATTGACGCTGTCCTGCCCAACTGACGGAAAGCAAGCCATGCGGCGGTGTTATGCACTTCGTCCGACTCCGGCGTACCATAGGTTACCTGCACGCTGTAGCTCTTTTTCTCGTTGCTCAGTTCGCGGTTATTGTCGTAAAATTTGGCGGAACCGGCCGCATAAATGCCGCCTAACGTCCACTTGTCGGAAAATTTGTAATCAACACCCGCCGAATAAATGGTGTTGCTTTTTTCCTTGCCTCGTTCAAAAATTCCCTTTTCAAAAAATCCCTTGTCCCAATCATTCTCGATATTGTGAACACCGACGGCGGCCGAGATATTCTTGCCGATGTTGCCGAAGGCTTGCAGGGACAAATAGGTGCTGTCCTCGTCA
>CAJORE010000195.1 GCA_905236595.1 uncultured Selenomonadaceae bacterium
AAACCCTCGGCGCATTGACC
Source organism: uncultured Selenomonadaceae bacterium (assembly GCA_905236595.1). GTDB lineage: Bacteria > Bacillota > Negativicutes > Selenomonadales > Selenomonadaceae > CAJORE01. The sequence goes on from CAJORE010000195.1 coordinate 21, forward strand.
GAAAGAAGCGTTGCCGTCGCCGCCAAAAAACAGGCCGCTCAAAATGCCGCCGCATACGGCGGCGAAGATTCGCCGGGCGAACGTCCGCTTGAATATGTGTCTGCGGGCGGTGTGGTGAAACAAGGCACTTACGGTGACGGTGTACGGGAAGTCCAGGAAATTTTAATCGAGAAGGGCTATTTGCAGGGCGAAGCCGACGGAATTTGCGGCGAAATGACTTTTCATGCCATTCGCGGATTCCAAAGGGATGCCGGCCTGTTTGTCGATGGCGTGGTCGGCGGCGAGACTTATGCCGCTTTGCGCGGCAAAACGCAGGCCACCGACAGTCACGGCGGCCGCGTGGTGTTCGTGCGGGCGTCGGCGTACAGCGCTTTTGATCCGGGCAACGGCGGCCACACCGCTACCGGCAAACGGGTGCGCCGCGGCATGATCGCCGTCGATCCCAACTTCATACCGTTGGGGACGCGGGTCTATATTCCCGGCTACGGTGAAGCCGTTGCCGAGGATATTGGCGGCAATATCAAGGACAATCGCATCGACATCGCCTTTGATACCCACGAGGAAGCGATAGCCTTCGGTTTGCAAGACTTGGAGCTTTACATTTTGGATTGATGGGGAATGAACCGGTTTTCGTGCGTTCAACTTGATATGAGGAGTATTTGATGAGCAGGCAATTCGCCGGTATTACCGCATTGGCGTCGTATTTACCGGAAAAACGCGAAAGCAACATTGATTTGGTTGGCGAAGAACGCGCCAAAAAGTTCGGGATTTTGGAGCGCCCGATTGCCGCACCGAATGAAACGCCAGGCGATATGGCGTATAGAGCCGCCGAAAAATTGCTGAATAAATTCGTCGCCGTTTCCGCCGAAAATATCCGTTTCGTTTTGTTGTGCGTCGAAACACCGGATTACATTGTTCCCAATACCGCTTGTCATATTGCTTCGCGGCTTGGCATACCGAAAAATTGCGGCGCCGTTGATTATAATTTGGGTTGCTCCGGCTATGTTTACGGCTTGGCGTTGGCGAAGGGGCTTATCGAAACCGGTTTGACGCCCAATGTACTCCTGCTTACCTGCAACAAGTCAAGCGACTATACCCACCCGAAGGACATGAACCTTCGCCCTTTGTTCGGCGACGGAGCAACGGCCACTTTTATCGAGGCGGTGGACGCGCCGAGCGAACTTTTACATTCATTTGTTTTCGGCACGGACGGCGAAGGCTTTCAAAAACTGTATTTGCCCGTGGGCGGCAATCGTCATAAGCCGTTGGACACGCCGCGGGTTTTTGAAAATGACGCCAACGGCAATGTCCGTTCCAATTACGAATTGCACATGGACGGCAACGGCATTTTTCTGTTTACCATGCGAACCGTGCCGAAGTTGGTCGAGGAAATTTTAACCAAGGCGTCTTGCAATCGCGAGGATGTGGACTATTACGTTTTTCATCAGCCCAACGGCTTTATGATGCAGGAATTGCAGAAAAAATGCCGTTTGACCGAGCGGCCTTTTTATCGCAACATTGAACACATCGGCAATACGGTTGCCAATTCCGTGCCGCTGGGTTTGGAATACGTCTTTGGCGAAGCAAATCCCCAAAGCCTCAAGAAAGTTATGCTGGCCGGATTCGGCATCGGGCTTTCGTGGAGCGGTTGTATTGCGGATTTTGGTTTCTACGGGGACGAGCGGCGATAATGAAAAACCCTCGACAACTTTTTGTTGCCGAGGGTTTTTGCCGTGCTTTCCCGTCCGTAAAAATTTATTGTTGCGGTTTGGCGATAATCCACGGTTGATTGCGTTGCTTTTTGGGCAACATGGAGTGATCGAACCACATGGAGAAAAATTTTTCCCCGTTCACCGCCACATAGCCGTCCTGGCAATGATCGCAAGTGTCGTAAATAGGTGTGGGAAGTTTGAGTACGTTCTTCGTGTGGCGCTGTCAATCACAAATTACAATGGCAATGCGCGGTTTAAGGCAACATAGCCGTTCTTGACAAACCGGCAGGCCGGGTTTATGCTCAACGCAAAAATGTGAAAGGAACATCTCCCGTGTCAAAAATAATTGTTGTCGGTATGGGTCCCGGCGGGGGGCGCGAATATGTTTTGCCGATCGCGCTGAAAACTGTCGAAAGCGCCCGCGTCTTAGTCGGCGGACGGCGTTTGCTCGCCGATTTTGCCCGCGCCGATCAGATTACTTTCCCCATAACGGGTGATTTGCCCGCCGTTCTCAATTTTTTGCGTCGCGAATTGGCCGAAGGTGACGTTGTGGTTATGACGGCCGGTGATCCCGGTTATTATTCGTTGCTTGATACGTTGCGCCGCGAATTTCCCCCGCAACAAATTATGACAATCCCCGGCATAAGCTCTTTGTCATTGGCCTTTGCCCGCCTGAGTTTGCCGTGGCACGACGCTGTTTTGGCGTCTTTTCACGGGCGCGAACCGACTGCGGCGCAAATTGCCTTTGCTCCCGGCAAAATTTTGGGGCTTTTGACCGACGGACAAAACAATTCGCAAACCATCGCCGCCAAACTTTTGCGTCTCGGTTGGCCGACGACGCACCGTATGTTTATTTTGGAGCGGCTTGGCTATCCCGACGAACAAATAACCGCCGCCTCCTTGGGCGAGGCGGCGGCAAATGCACCCATCGGGCATGGGGTGCTTATCGTTGCGGCAAAAGATGCGGCAAATTGTTAGGCGCCGCTTTGCCGAAGGGAACTTGCGGGAAGGCGGTTATCGGCGCGGCAAAATTTCTTCCGTGGCCGCTTGGGCGATTTGTACCGCCGTGTCAAGCTCGGCTTTGGTTATCGTGAGCGGCGGATTAAAATAGATGACATCACCCAAAGGCCGCAACAGCAAACCTTTGGCCAGCGCCCGACGGAAAATCGCGTAGCCCGTGCGCTTTTTTGCGGCAAAAGGGTCCTTCGTGCCGCGATCCTTGACAAATTCCACGGCATGAATAAGCCCGATGTGGCGAATCTCGCCGACATTTGGATGTTCGGCGAATGTTTCCGTCATTTTCGCCGTAAGGTATTGGGCGTTTTCCTTGGCCTTGGCCAAGATATTGTCCTCGCGCAAGATGCGTTGCACCGCCAAAGCCGCCGCACAGCCCAACGGATTGCCCGCATAAGTATGGCTGTGCAGGAAAGCTTTGCCCTCGTTGTAATCGGCATAAAAAGCCTGATAAATCTCCTCGGTGACGCAAGTTACGGACATGGGCATATAGCCGCCGGTAAGCCCTTTGGACAGGCACATCACATCCGGGGAAATGCCGGCTTGTTCACAGGCAAACATCGTTCCCGTGCGCCCGAACCCCGTGGCAATTTCGTCGGCAATCAATTTCACGTCATAAGCATCGCAAAGTTCGCGCAATTTTTTGAGGTACAGCGGCGGATAAACGCGCATACCGGCGCTGCCCTGCAAAAGCGGCTCCACAATCAGCGCCGCCGCTTCTTTGGCGTGGGCGGCAAATGCCGCTTCGGCTTTTTCGATGCAGGGGCAAGCGCAATTATCCCGCGTTTGTCCGTAGGGACAACGATAACAATCCGGCGCATCAATATGAACGGTATCAAGCATAATCGGGCGGTACAGCTTGGTGTATAAGTCCATGCTCCCCACGGATAAAGCGCCGATTGTTTCGCCGTGATAACCTTCGGACAAACAAAGGAACCGTGTTTTCTCCGGTTTGCCCGTTTGGTAATAATATTGGAAACACATTTTCAGCGCACACTCGATTGCCGCCGATCCGTTATCGTTGAAGTGAAAGCGCGTAAGCCCCGGCGGCAAAATCTCCGTGAGCTGTTCCGCCAGGCGAATCGCCGGTTCATGGGTGAAATTGGCAAAGATTACGTGTTCCAAACGATCGAGTTGCTCTTTGATGGCGTCATTGATGCGCGGATTGGCGTGACCCAACAGGTTCGCCCACCACGAACTTACAATGTCGATATATTTTTTGCCCTCCGTATCGTAAAGCCAGACGCCTTTGCCCCGCTCAACGACGATGGGCGGCAGATCCTCATAATCTTTCATCTGTGAGCACGGATGCCAAATGTGCCGTAAATCACGTTCAGCCCATGTCAAATTGTTGTCGTTCATAATTCTCCTCCTTAAGCAACCGTCATTGGCGCATTACTTATCGGTAAAGCGCCGCCAAAGCGTCGGCGTCCATGGCCAAATCATTATCGCCCCGACGGACACGCGCCAAGACTTTGACGCCCGTCATGTCTTCGATGACGGCAACGTTATCCTCTTCCATAAAATCCCCCGGGCGAGAGTTATTAAAAATAACT
>CAJORE010000196.1 GCA_905236595.1 uncultured Selenomonadaceae bacterium
AAATGTCGTCCGTCAATCCCGACAGCAACGCATACCCGTCCCGCACCGAATCGAGCCAATCGGTTCGCGTTTGCCGCGCCAAATCCTCGGGAGTGGTGGCGTGTCCGGCCATACGCACCGCAAGTACGGTAAAGCCGCACGAATTTATGTAATCGGCCAGCGGGCGCAATTCGGCGGGGAACCCGGTAAAGCCGTGAATGAGGAGAACGCCTTTTTTTTCGTTTGCGCCTTTTCCCGTCAAAATATACGGTTCGGCGCCTTCAATAATCATGCGGTCATTCTCGCAATCGTTATCGTTATAACGGCAAACAAAACGGCAAACACCACCGTCACTCGCGCCAACAACGCATCCATGCCCCGCGCTTTGCCGCTGAACACCGTTTCGTTGCCGCCGTCCATGCCGCCCATGCCCGTGCTTTTCGGCTCCTGCCCCAGTATTGCCGCTATCAAAACTATTGCCACCAAAGCATCAAAGACCATAAGTACCGTAAGCAAAATTTTTTCCTCCGTTTCATAACCCCAGTCGCACCTCTCCCCGAATTGGCAAGGGAAAAAGCCCGCCTCAAAACGAGGGGGCCTTCGTTACGCCTTTGGTTTTGTTTTTGTCGCACGTTTGGCCGTCAGCGCTTTTTCGATTTGTTCTTCCGCCTCTTCGCAAGTTATGTTGAGCGCATAAACCAATTCACTGACCAAAATCTGTCGCGCAAGATCCAAAACGCGCCGTTCGCCGCTGCTGACTTTTCGTTCCTTGTCCTGCAACATCAAGTTACGGGCAACAGCGGCCACGTCCTTCAAATCGCCCTTTTTCATGCGTTCCAAATTCGCGTGGAAACGTTTGTTCCAACTGCCCACGGCGCGATCCGGTTTCTCGCGCAACACGGCGACGACTTCCCTGGCTTCCCGTGCGGAAATGATGTCACGCAAACCGACATTGTCGGCATTATCGACGGGAATCATAACCTTCAGACTGCCCATGGGCAACTTCAAGACATAATACTCCCGTTCTTCTCCTTGCACTTCGCAAGTCTCCACCGCTTCGATGACGCCCGCGCCATGCATGGGATAAGAAATTATGTCACCGATGTTTAGCATGTAAAAAGCCTCCCCAAACACGCCATAATCGGCGACCTGTCACTTCAATCGCCGACAATGACCGACGTTATTATACCACAAACAACGATAAAAATAAACAATCGCCGGTTGCAAAATTCCCGTTGCAAACGCAACGGTTCTTTGCTATAATCCCCTGCGTTGTTTTTGTCTTTACGGGCATCTCTAAAAAACCGCTTATCCAGCGTCTTTTTCCGCGCCGAAAGTGCGGAAAAAGACCTTAGAGAATGAGTTTGTTGAGGTTCCCTTTATGACAAAACGTATTGTTTGGCAGAAGGAGGAATCATTCGTGGTAGATGAATTCAAAAAATTTATTATGCGCGGCAACGTGCTTGATATGGCTGTTGGTATAATAATCGGTGCGGCATTCGGCAAAATCGTCTCCAGTTTTGTCAGCGACGTTTTAATGCCGCCCTTGGGTCTTATTTTGGGCAAAGTTGATTTTTCCAATCTTTTTATCAATCTGTCTTCGACGGAGTTTGCGACGATTGCCGACGCCAAAGCCGCCGGTGCGCCCGTTATCGCTTACGGCTTGTTCCTGAACGCCGTGGTGGATTTTCTCATCGTCGCCTTTGCTATTTTCATGCTCATAAAACAAGTCAATCGCCTTATGCCCGCCAAAGAAGAAGCGCCGACGCCGCGCAAATGTCCCTACTGCAAGTCGGAAATCGACGAGGAGGCGACGCGTTGCCCCCATTGCACCTCCGAACTTACGGCAACAAAGTAAACGCCGCCGCTTCGTGTTGCCCTAAACGGCCAACGAAAATTGCCCCCGCTGTCAAGGGGGTATTTTTCGTTGGCGCATATTTTACCGAGCCGGGCAGGAAAAACCAACGCAAACGACGAATGTTTGTGTCCGAGGAGTTTTTTCTATCGGCAACGGGAAGAGTGAGTTATGAAAGCCAAGGAAAAACCATCGTTGACTGCCGCATTGCGGCGGGCGAAACATATGTTCGACATCTTAAAGCACACTACGGACGCCTATCTTTTTTGCCAGGATTTGAAACGGGACATTATAATGTTTTCGCCCAATTTCGTTCAAGATTTCGCATTGCCCGGGGAAATCTTCACCAACAGCCAAAATGTCTGGGAACCGTTCATTCATCCAAACGAAACGGATGCCTTCGGTGCCTTGATGCAACAAATCCACGACAAGCGAAGTGTTTTTGATCATGCGTTGGAATTTCGCATAAAAAATCGCAAGGGCAATTATATATGGGTGCGATGGCGCGGTCGTATCGGCCTCGACAAAGTTGACGGCACCACGATTTTCACCGGCACAATTTCAAGGCTATCCACGCGCAACCAGGCCGACGAAGTCACCGGGCTTCTTAACAAATACCGCTTTGAACATACGCTCCGCACGATGCTCAGAAGCGTCGGAGCGACCGGCGAAAGCGGGGCAATCATTCTTCTGGGAGCGGATAATTTTAAGATTATCAACGAAACCCACAATCGAATCATCGGCGACGAATTTTTGCGGCGCTTGTCGCGGGTTATCGAAAATCTTTTGCCGCCCGAACTTATCGTGTATAAACTCGACGGCGATATGTTCGGCATAATTTTCCCGGGTGCCGACGAGCAACGCATTACGGAGTTTTATACCGACTTGCAACGCAGTTTGGCGGTGCCGACAATGATTGACGATCGCCAATGTTTTTGCACGATGTCGGCCGGAACGGTGTTTTATCCGCAATCGGGCAAAGATTGGCTCAACCTTATCAAATATGCCGAGGCCTCTTTGGATTATGCCAAGCGGAGCGGCAAAAACCGCAACCAAATGTTCAACAAAGAGGAATACAATCGTTGGGTCCGTTCCGTGTCCGTGCGCGATGCCATATTCGATTCGGCGGCGGATAACTGCCGCGGTTTTGAGCTTTACTTCCAACCGCAAGTGAGAGCCAAAGACGGCAAATTGTTGGGGGCGGAAGCCCTTCTTCGCTGGTTCAACCCCAAGGGGAAAATGGTCGCGCCCATGGAATTTATCCCCATTTTGGAAGACACCAAGCTAATCGTGCCGGTAGGGCGATGGATTTTTGAGCAGGCGGTGCGCGTTTGCCGCAAGTGGCGACGACAGACCGACGATTTCAAAATAAGCGTGAATATGTCTTACGACCAAATAAAGGACGGCGGGTTTTGCGAATTCGTGACCAACTGTTTGGCGCGTTGGCAGGTGCCGACGGAAGCGGTGGTCTTGGAGCTTACCGAAAGCCGTATCGTCGCCGACTGGCACTTTATCAACCGCGAATTTGACAAGTTCCGGCGCATGGGCGTAAGCATTGCCATGGACGATTTCGGCACGGGCTATTCGTCGTTAGCCATGTTCAAAAACTTATCCTGCGACATAATAAAAATCGATCGCGAATTTGTGCGCGACATCGAAACCGGCGAGTTTGATCTAAAACTCGTCAAATACGCCGTCGATCTTTGTCACGCCAAGGGGATGCGCACCTGTATCGAAGGCGTCGAAAAAGAAAGCGCCTATCGGGTGCTTGCCGAAAAAGTCGGCGCCGACTACATACAAGGCTACTTGTTCGGTCATCCCGAGCCGGTGGCAACATTTGAAGAAAAATTTTTGACGAAGCAATTCTTGGAATATGCCAAAGCCTGACCGGCGTCCATTCGCTTTGGCAATTTCAAACAACAAAAAACCGTCGCTTTTGCGGCGACGAATGGGGGATAAAATGTCTCGCGACAAACAAACCGAAGGGTTGACTCAACTCGGGCAAAGCGGTACCCGATACGATTTTGATTATGATCCGACATTGCTTGAAACTTTTGGCAATCGTCACGGCACACGGGATTACTGGGTGAAATTTAACTGTCCGGAGTTTACGACACTTTGCCCGATAACCGGGCAACCCGATTTTGCGACGCTGTACATTTCGTATATTCCCGACGAAAAAATGGTTGAGAGCAAGTCCTTGAAGCTGTACCTTTTGAGTTTCCGCAATCACGGCGATTTCCATGAGGACGTCATAAACATCATTGCCGACGATCTCATAAAGTTGCTTGCGCCGCGCTATCTTGAAGTCTGGGGTAAATTTTTGCCCCGCGGCGGCATCTCGATAGATCCCTACGTCAACTACGGACGCGCCGCCACCAAATACGAACGTTTGGCGGAAGAACGCTTCAAAATGCACGATTTGTTCGCCATAGACAAAGTTGACAACAGGTAAACGGCAATGGACAAATCACAAAAACGCATTGCCCTCATCAACGATATAACGGGCTTCGGGCGTTGCTCGGTGACGGTCATGCTCCCCGTCATATCCGCATTGAAAGTGCAGGCGTGTCCCCTGCCGACGGCGATTTTATCCGTCCACACGGGCTTTAGCGAACATTACATCGACGATTACAGTAAGCGAATGCGTCCCTACATGGACAACTGGCAAGCAAACCGCTTGACCTTCGACGGCATTTGCACGGGTTTTTTCGGTGCGGCGGAGCAGGTGGACATTGCCATTGAGTTTATCGAAAATTTTCGCCGGAGCGGCACCCGCGTCATAATCGATCCCGTAATGGGCGACCACGGGCGGCTGTATTCATCGGTCACAAAAGATATTTGCCGCGAAATGAAGAAATTGCTCACTTATGCCGACGTGGTGACGCCCAATTTGACGGAAGCTTGCGAACTGCTTGGTATGCCATACCCGGCAAACGGCATGGCGACGGAAAAAGAATTGGCAACCATGGCCGAAGAACTTGCCGCTTTCGGAGCGCGACAAGCCGTCATCACCGGCATGGACAACGGCAAGCATCTCATTAGTTTTATCTATGACAACGGGCATACGGAAATCTTGCGCACGAAAAAAATCGGCGGCGATCGTTCCGGCGCAGGCGATGCGTTTTTTGCGATTGTTGCGGCGTCTTGGCTCAACGGCGAAAATTTAATCGACGCGACACGCAAGGCGGCTGATTTCGTCGGCAAGTGCATTGCGCACGCCGAAAAATTAAATCTGCCGTGGAATTACGGCTTGCCCTTTGAAGAATTTCTGACCGAACTGAAATGACAAATTCCCTGCAAACGCGGGGATTTTTTTATTGACAATACGCCGCGATACACGATTTTTATTAAGACGAGCCGAACGCTTCAATAGGGTTAGTTCGCTTTATGGGAGCTGATTGACATGAAAAAATTCATTTTCGACTTGCAACATTTCGACAGCACATTCAGCGGCGACACGGGCACAGAAAATAATCCTTACATAATCGCCACGACCGACGACCTGCGACAGCTCTCGAACGACGTAAACGACGGCAACCATTACGAAGGCAAATACTTCAAGCTCGATCCTGATAACGGCGAACTTGACATGAGCGGAGTTGTCAACTTCACGCCCATCGGCAAAGACTCCGACCACAAATTCAAAGGCACGTTCGACGGCTACAACAAAACTATCAGCGGTCTCGAATTGCTGGCCAACGATTACCTCGGCTTGTTCGGCTATGTCGACAGCGGCGGCACAGTCCGGAACGTCAAACTTACGGGCGTCAATATCCGCGGCCATAAATATGCCGGCGGCGTTGTCAGTTCCAACAGCGGCACAGTCACCAACTGCACAGTCAGCGGCTATATCAGCGGCAATGAAAATATCGGCGGCATTGTCGGTTCCAACAGCGGCACGGTCACCAACTGCATTAACATCGCCACTCTCGAAATTAACGAGCAGGGCGGCGGCGTTGTCGGTTCCAACAGCGGCACAGTCAACGGCAACTATTAC
>CAJORE010000197.1 GCA_905236595.1 uncultured Selenomonadaceae bacterium
GCCATTGCCGAGGGATTTTTTCGGCAGACAAGGAATGACGACGAAGCGTAGTGGTGCTACGCTGAGGAGGAATGACGCAGTATGCCAAAAAAAGACCCGGCAAGGGTGCGGACGAATTATGCAGTATTTCCTTTATAAAGATATGTGTGTTTGCCATTCTGTGTTCGCTAAAAGCCTTGCAGAAATATATACGAGGGGAAGTAATGCGTTAGTGAAGAAATTTTTGTTTATGCCGCTTTTTGTTGTTTGGACGTTTCTGTTTTGTTTCGGTGGCACGGTGGCCGCTGCGCCGTCGCAAATTGCGGTGGTTATTGTCGGCAGTTCCGATTTTAAGACGAAGGATTATCTTGACACCATAAAAAAATATCTCGCCGAACCGTTTGACGAAACGAACATAACAGTAAGTTACGGCAACGACATCCAAACCCAATACCAAGAATATTGGCTCGATAAGGGTGAATTGGACGAACAGCGTCCGAAAAAACAGGATTTGTTGGACTTTGTGGGCTACGGCAATTACGGCAAAGTTCTCTATATCGTCTTAAACGATCCGGTTGTCGAATCAAGCGGCCGCGGCAAGCGAAGCGATTATATTCGCGCTTCAATCGGAATGAACGCCTTTCTTGTCGGCAAGGACAAGATAATCGAAACCAAGAACGTCACTTACGAAAGCGTGTCTAAGACAAGCATTTTGCGTGCCAAACGCGATGCCTTCAAAAAATGTATTGAGGACGTAAGCAAAACCATGCTGCCGCTCATGAAACAAAAAAAATATTGAGACAGCCGCTAAGACTTCATTCTTGTTGTCCGTCTGCCGCGAAAAAAGCGGCGGACGGCGACCATCAAGCGGTTATTAGTGATGTTCTTAAGCTTTGCAAGGTTTTTACGGGACACAGAACAAGGCAAACCGAGTGATTTATCGGCAACACAGGAGGGAACACATTGGCGACAGTTCAAGAAAAAATCGAACAGATGAAAGCCAAAAAAGAGCATATCATGCAGGGCGGCGGCGCAAGCCGCATCGCCAAACAACACGAGAAAGGCAAGATGACCGCTCGCGAACGTATCGAAATGCTCTTTGACGAAAACACTTTCGTTGAGCTTGATATGTTTATGAAGCACCGTTGCACAAACTTCGGCCAAGAGAAAAAAGAACTCCCCGGCGAGGGCGTGGTGACGGGCTACGGCACAATCGACGGTCGTTTGGTCTATGCCTTCGCGCAGGATTTCACCGTCGAAGGCGGTTCGTTGGGCGAAAAACACGCCCATAAAATTTGGAAGGTTATGGATCTCGCCATGAAGATGGGGGCGCCCTGCATCGGCATCAACGATTCGGGCGGTGCGCGTATCCAAGAAGCGGTGGACGCTCTTTCCGGTTACGCCGGGATTTTCTACCGCAACACGGCGGCCTCGGGGGTTATCCCGCAGATTTCCGTCATCATGGGGCCTTGCGCCGGCGGCGCGGTGTATTCGCCGGCCATTACGGACTTCATCTACATGGTGAAGAATACCAGCCAAATGTTCATCACCGGTCCTGCCGTCATTAAATCCGTCACCGCCGAAGACGTTACCGCCGAAGCTCTGGGCGGCGCCATGACGCACAACAGCCGTAGCGGTGTGGCGCATTTTGCGGCAGAGAATGAAGAGGACTGCATAAAACAGATTCGTTATCTTTTATCTTTCCTCCCCAGCAACAATATGGAGGATGCGCCCATAGTCGATACCGGCGACGACCCGAACCGCATGGAAGAGAGCCTCAACACGGTTATCCCCGACAATCCGAATGCGCCTTACGACATGAAGGACGTTATCCGCGCCATTGTCGATAACGGCGAATTCTACGAGGTACATGAGCATTTTGCAACAAACATAATTTGTTGCTTTGCCCGTTTCGATGGCAGGAGCGTCGGCATTATCGCCAACCAGCCCAATGTTATGGCGGGTTGCTTGGACGTTGATGCGTCGGATAAATCGTCGCGGTTCATTCGCTTCTGCGATGCTTTCAATTTGCCGCTCGTAAACCTCGTTGACGTGCCGGGCTTCTTGCCGGGCGTTGACCAAGAACATAACGGCATAATCCGCCACGGCGCGAAGATGCTCTATGCTTACAGCGAAGCGACAGTGCCGAAAGTAACGGTTATCACCCGCAAGGCTTACGGCGGTTCTTATATCGCCATGTGTTGCCGCGAGCTGGGAGCCGATCAAGTTATGGCGTGGCCTTCGGCGGAAATTGCCGTTATGGGGCCTGCCGGCGCGGCGAACATCATCTTCCGCAAAGACCCGGATAAAGACCAAAAAACCGCCGAATATGTGGAAGAATTTGCTACGCCGTACAAAGCGGCGGAACGCGGCTATGCCGATCAGGTTATCGAGCCTAAGGAGACTCGTCCCCTCATCATTACTGCGCTCAATGCTTTGGCAAGCAAGCGTGAGGTCGGACCGGCGAAGAAACACGGCAACATTCCTCTTTAAGCAAAAACGGCCAGCCGTTTTTGCCCCATGAAAACGGAGAAACAGCCATGAGCAAGCATAATGAGAGCGTCAAGCCCGAAGTGGTTGCCGCTATCACCGCCGCTGTGCAGTCCATGATGGGTACGGGCGTAATTGCGGTGAAGATTAAGCGTAGCACCGTTTGGGCAATGGAAGGACGCCGACAGAAATAAATTTTACGGGCAAACGACGGGCGGAAAGCTTCAGCGCGATTCGCGTATAAGCCGACAAACAAAAAGCCTCGTCCTTTGCCGCACAAATAATCTTTACGGAGGACAATCATCCATGAAAAAATTTAACATCACCGTAAACGGCACGGCTTATGAAGTGGAAGTAGAAGAAGTGAAAGCGGCGGGGGCGGCGGCAGCTCCCCGTGCGGCGGCTCCTGCGCCGAAAGCCGCTCCCGCTCCGGCGGCGGCTCCCGCGCCGAAAAAAGCGGCGGTTGCGGCCGGCGCCGGTGAACATTCCATCGATGCGCCGATGCCCGGCAAGATTGTGAAACTCGTTGCCTCCGAAGGCCAGAGCGTAAAAGCGGGCGACTGCCTCCTTATTTTGGAAGCCATGAAGATGCAAAACGAAATTGCGGCCGATGCCGACGGCGTGGTTAAGAAGTTCAACGTTGACGCCGGCCAAAGCGTAAAAGCGCACGAATCTTTGGTTATATTGGGCTAAAAAATTTGCCGCAGTACTGTGCGCGGTACGCCGACAAAAAAACATCACCGTCTTTTGTGTCGCATTTCCCAAGGGATTCTACGATAGCGTTTTTAACGATGCCCGTCTGTCATGACTGCGACAGACGGGCATTTTATGATAATATTACAAAACAAAAAGGAGCAAAAACAGCGAATGGTACTAAATCGAAAATCAGTGGAGCTTTTGTCGCCGGCCGGGACGTGGGACGCTTTGACGGCAGGTATTGATGCCGGTGCTGACGCCGTTTATCTTGGCGGCAAGCATTTTAATATGCGTATGCACGAAGGCGATTTCAATTTCGACGACGAAATGCTGAAAAAAGCCATCGCCTATGCCCATAAACATGATGTGCGGCTATATGTCACCATCAACAATCTCATCAGCGAAGAAGAAATTCCTGCGTTGACCGATTACCTCGCCTATTTAGCCGAAATTCGCCCCGACGCCTTGCTGGTGCAGGATTTTGCCGTCTTGGAACTCGTACGCGACCTTGGAATTGCCATTCCGATTCACAGTTCGGTCATGATGAACACCCATAACGAATACGCCGTCGAAAAACTCAAAGAATACGGCATTACCCGAATTGTCGCCGGCCGCGAAATGTCCCTGGCCGCCCTCGGATTGATCCGCGAGCGCACGGGCATAGAGGTGGAATATTTCATACACGGCGATATGTGTGTATCAGAAAGCGGACAATGCATCCATTCCGGCGTAGTGTTCGGTCAAAGCGGCAATCGCGGCCGTTGCTTAAAA
>CAJORE010000198.1 GCA_905236595.1 uncultured Selenomonadaceae bacterium
ACCACTACGCTTCGTCGTCATTCCTTGTCTGCCGAAAAAATCCCTCGGCAATGGCACGAACTCATTTATGCAGTGTTTCCTTAGAAAAGCCAAGTCACAAAAGAATATATCCCGAAAACGATAAGCAACAGCCACAGGCCGATAAAAATCGTAACACACGCCACGACGAGAGGAACGTGACGGAAAACGGCGGCCGCTTTCGCTTCGCTGTCGGATCTCACACTCGCGGGCAACAGATTCATAACCCCGTAAACAGCCGCCGGCACAACCACCATATCATCGACAATCCCGGCCAAAGGTATCGCATCGGGGAGAAAATCAACGGGGCTTACGAGGTAAATCACGGCCAAGGCTAATATGCCCTTCAATTTGAGCGGCGTACGGGGATTTTTTATGGCAATCAACATCGTTACAATGTCGCGGCGAAAGATGTTGAAAAACGCGAACAGTTTTTTCATGCGCTACTCCTTCACATCACATGACAACACAGATCTCGCGTCGGTATTCAACGCCGACGCAAAACATTCCTGCCGGAACGATACGGCAAACGGCGGAGTTTTTTTCACGCAAAATCTTCCCGAATTTTCAATTTATTTTTCGCCGTGGGCAGGAATATGGGCAAACACGTAGAAAGAGAGAGAGTATAACTTATCCTTCGCTTCTTCGACGGGCAAAACCATCAAGACAACGAAGACGAGCTTTCGGTACGTTCACGGAGGCTGTACATCAAAAATAATCCGGGGGGGATTTTCATGAGAAAGACGGAATGCTTGGCAATGATTTTGGCTGGCGGTCAGGGAAGCCGCTTGGGTGCTTTGACGAAAAAGATCGCAAAGCCGGCGGTACCCTTTGGCGGTAAATATCGCATTATTGATTTTCCGCTCTCCAACTGTGCCAATTCCGGCATCAACAAAGTGGGCGTTTTGACGCAATACAAACCTTTGGAACTTCACAATTATTTGGCAACGGGCGCGGCATGGGACTTGGACGTCCGCGACGGCGGCGTCTTCATCTTGCCGCCCTACGCTCGCGAAAAAGGCGCCGATTGGTACCGCGGCACGGCGGATGCCATTTACCAGAACCTTAACTTCATCGAGCTTGCCGATCCGGAATACGTCCTCATCCTGTCCGGCGATCATATCTATACCATGGACTATGCGTGGATGCTCAACGCCCACAAGGACAACAAAGCCGACGCCACCATCGGCGTTATCGAAGTTCCTTGGGAAGAAGCGCCGCGCTTTGGCATCATGAACACCAATGAGGACGGTCGGATCGAATCCTTCGAGGAAAAACCGGCGCAACCTAAAAGCAACAAAGCTTCCATGGGCATCTACATCTTCACCAAAGATTTCTTGAAAAAGTATTTGGAGGAAGATGCGGTCTTAGAAGATTCCGAACACGATTTCGGCAAGAACATTATCCCCAAAATGCTCGCCGACGGTGCAAGGATGTTCTCCTATGCCTTTGAAGGCTATTGGAAAGACGTGGGAACCATCGAGAGCCTGTGGCAAGCCAACATGGATCTTTTGCAGGAAGAAACCCCCTTCGATCTCCAAGGCAAATGGAAGATTTATTCGTCCAATCCCTCCATGCCGCCGCATTTTGTCGGCGCGGATGCTTCCGTCAAGAAATCCATGATTTCGGAAGGTTCCATGATTGAAGGCACGGTCGAAAACTCGGTTATTTTCCCCGGCGTTCGCGTGGGTAAGGGTGCAAAGGTGACCAATGCGGTCGTTATGCCCATGACGGTTATCGGTGCCGGAGCGACGGTCGATTATGCCATCGTGGCGCAAGATTGCATTATCAAAGACAACGCCAAGGTTGAAGGCAAATTGGGCGCAATAACGGTTGTGCCGGAAGGCGAAACCGTAGCATAAAGATTCTCACGCGATTGGAGTGAAAAGAATGAAGAACGTATTGGGGCTTGTAAATATTCAGGAAGACAACAGCTTGATTCGCGAGCTTACGGCGTCACGCGCAGTAGAGCTTGTTCCTTTTGCCGGGCGTTACCGCTTGGTTGACTTTACCCTGTCAAGCATGGTCAATTCCGGCATCGGTCATGTGGGGATTATGCTTCCCGATCGTCCGCGCTCGGTCTTAGACCATGTCCGTTCCGGCAAA
>CAJORE010000199.1 GCA_905236595.1 uncultured Selenomonadaceae bacterium
GACGATGCTTCAATAGTTGCCGACACGACCGACAGTCCCGATTTATTGTCGGGCGGCACGGGCAAACCGGCGACGAACACCGCCGTTCCGCGGGATATTCTTTCTTTGCAGACGCAGACAATGGCGCAGAACGCCGCTAAAGTTTTGTCGGCGGCACCCGTCGGCGAACAAGCCGCGCCGTTGGCCGACCCCGTACCGCAAATGCATATAGCGGTAAACCGCGACATAGCAAATGCCATTGACAAGGTTATTATGCCTACGGAGGATGTAAACGTAACTTTGGCCAATTTGCCCCGCGAGGCGATAAGCGACGGAGATTTGCCGCCAATGCCGAATGTGATGCCGAGCGGAACCGTCGCCGATGCCAACGTCAGCATCAGCATAACAATGACGCAAACGGTTCGCCAAAGTATGCCGCAGATGAATGTCGCGACGCAAACAAGTCTCGGTGACATCAACAACATATTGGGCGGTGCGCGACTTAGTATCGAAGACGCAATGAACCCCTTCGACGGGCTTATGCGGCAAATGAACGACGACGGGCAGACGGGCGCGAATACCGGCGAACAGCGGCAACAGCCCGACAATGTTCCGGCCAATGCCATCGAACAAATGCGGACGCAAAGCGAGAACACATTTGTCAAGGAAATGGCCGAGCGCAGGCCGACGGAGAATACAAGCGCACCCGGCACCAATCATGCCCCGGCGAATTCACCGAACGTAACGCAAGCAACCCCCGCCGCCGATAACAATGCCAATGTAAATGCGCCGCAAAATCCGCAAAATCCGCAGAATGTGCGGGACGATTATAACGTGCGCCAGCAAATTGTGGAACAGGCACGCATGATCAGAAGTCAGGAATCTACGGAGATGGTTATCCGACTTCGTCCCGAGCATTTGGGCGAATTGACCCTTCGCGTGTCGGTTTCGGCAAACGGCGCAGTAAACGCTTCGTTCCACACGCCCAACGCCGAAGTGCGGGCGATAATCGAAAACAGCCTCGTGCAGTTAAAGCAGGAACTCAATAATCAAGGTTTGAAAGTCGAAGACGTCGAAGTGTACGCCGGACTGGCCGACGGGCAACTTCCCGGACGCGACGGACAAGCTTGGCAACAAGGGCGCGGACAAAGCGCCGACACCGGCGGTAAAAACCCTAAAATTGCGGCGGAAAATTTTGAGGAAACAGCCGACGCCACATCGCCGACAAACGCCGGAGATGATTTGGCGGAAGGCGTTGACTACCGCGTATAAAAAGGAGCGATAACAATGGCAGATACCAACAGTTTGAATACCATAACCGTGGACGGCGTCACTTACGATGCGGCGTCTTACACCGCCTCGTTGAAAGCGGCCACCAGTGCCGATAACAGCGTTTTGGGCAAAGATGCGTTCCTGCAACTTTTGGTTACCCAAATGCGTTACCAAGACCCCTTGGAACCGCAGGACAACAGCGATTATTTGGCACAGCTGGCGCAGTTCTCCGCTTTGGAGCAAATGACGAACGTTTCGGAGGGCTTGGAGAGCATTTCCAACGTCGTCAACAATATCGACACCTCCGTTTTGGTGGGGCAGTTAAGCAGTATGATCGGCCAGGCGGTCGAATGGGAATATACGACACGTTCCACCGACGAGGACGGCAACGTCACGGTGAACACGCAGAGTTTGACGGGCACCGTGAAAGGCGTCAATATGGCCAACGGCGTAACGTCGATTATCGCCACCGACGAATTCGGCAACAAGTACGATGTCCCCGTAAGCAGTGTCTTGCGCGTCGGCGAGGGCGTTTCTTAAGATACGTTTTTTTTCAAGGAGGAACAACAAATGGCCGAGTCGCGAATTTTTCTTAACACTCAGCCGTTAATGCCCGTAGCGGCGAACAATAGTGCCGCACGATTAGCGAGCGACGGCGACGGGCGGGATTTTTCCGCCGTACTTGCCGAGGCGACGCGGCAGGTAACCTTCTCCAAACACGCCATGAACCGTTTGAAGGAGCGAAACATAGATTTAAGCACGGACGCATTGACGAAACTTGACAACACCGTCGAGCGCATGGCGCAAAAAGGCGCAAAAGAATCGCTCATTTACCTGAACGATATTGCGATGGTGGTCAGCGTGGCCAATCGCAAAGTCATCACCGCTATGGACGGCGAAAGCTTGAGCGACAATATTTTTACCAACATCGACAGCGCGGCAATTTTGCATTGAACCGGACCTACGGACAGGAAGTTCATTGGGGAGCGTCCGATTGACGCTCCCCGCCAACCATAATTGCCGCATCGAGATGAATTTTCGGCGTTTGCCCGACAGGCAAATGCAACCATGCGAAAGGAAGATTGATTCATCATGATGCGTTCTTTGTTTTCCGGCGTTTCCGGATTAAAAAGCCACCAGACCCGTATGGACGTTATCGGCAA
>CAJORE010000200.1 GCA_905236595.1 uncultured Selenomonadaceae bacterium
AAGAACGAGGGGGATGCACCCGGCTACAACCATGCCGGTACGAAATCCCAAGCTGGCAAAACTGACCGCCAAAACGATCAAAATCGCTAAAATCAACGTTTCCACAAATTCGCCGATGGATTCGTCAACCACTTCCGGTTGATCCGAAACTTGGTGTATCTCTAAGCCTACGGGCAAGCGGCTCTTGAGGTCGGCGAACTTGTCCGTCAAATTTTCGCCCAACTCCAAAATGTTGCCGCCGTCCTCCATGGCTACCGCGATGCCTACGGCCGGCGTACCCTCGAAAAACATTTTCGGCTCGGGCGGCTCGGTAAACGTTCTTTCCACCGTGGCTATGTCTTTTAGGCGGACGAGTCGCCCGTTGGCGTTGAGCGGCAGATTTTTAATGTCGTCAATGTTTTCGTACGTTCCGTTGACGCGCATATAAACATCGTCGCTTTCCGTGTCAATCATTCCCGCTGGCGAAAATTTGTTCTGTTCCGCCACGGCTTCCGATATTGCAAGCGGCGATATGCCAAGTTGCGACAGTTTGGCGCGATCTATCCGTATGTAAACCTTCTCCGTTTGCTCGCCAATCAATTCGATTTTTTTTACGTCCGGAATCGTCAGCAATTCGCGGCGGATTTTCTCCGCCTCCTGGCGCAGTTCCTCATAATCGAACCCGTCGCCCGTCAGGGCGTAAACCGATCCGTAAATTTCGTCGAAGGTGTCATTGTAAAAAGGACCCACCACGCCTTCGGGCAATTCCTCCGCAATATCTTCGCAATAATTGCGAACATCATGCCATGTTTGGCGGATAAGCGCGTTATCAACTTCGTCTTTGAGGTCAAGGTAGATAATCGTTTCGCCGGGTCTTGTTTCGCTTAGTATGAAGTCGCGTCCCGCAACGTCTTGGAGTTTCCTTTCGATTTTATCCGTGACCTGTTCGGCCATTTCTTCGGCGGTGGCTCCCGGCCAATAGGCGGAAATAATCATTTCCCGAATGGTAAACTTCGGATCCTCCATTCTGCCCAAGGTAAAGTAACTTAAAATGCCGCCTATTGCCATTACGGCGATGAAATACCAAACAAGGCTTTTGTTTTTAAGAGCGATTTCGGTTAAATTTTTCATTTTGCTTCGCCCTTCACCTGCACTTTTTGATTTTCCCGCAACTTGTTGACGCCCGCCGTTACCACGATGTCGCCCGATTGCAAACCGTCAACCGTAACGGAATTGCTCTTAAATTCGCGTACCGTGATTTTTTTCGTCTTTACCGTATTGTCGTCGCTTACAATCCAAACGTATGTCGTGTCGTCCGTCTGATAAAGCGCCGATAACGGCACTTCTATGCCGCTCTTGGCGGCTGTGTCCGTCGCGTCGGCCAATACGGTGACGGCGGCGGTCATGCCCAAACGAATGGCCGACGGTGCGTCCGGCAGGGAAATACGCGCTTTGTATGTTTTGCTCGTTGCGTCTGCCATTGGATAAATCTCGCGAATTACCCCGGCCGTTTCGTTCGGCAACGCCCAAAACTTAACTTTCACCGGCGTGCCGACCGTCACATCGGCCAAACGGTTCTCCGGCAAATTTATCTCTGTTTCAAGTTCCCCTGTCTGCACCAACGTCAAAACTTCCTGCCCTGCCGTTACGACCTGCCCTTCTTCAACGTTTATTGCCGATATGACACCGTCGGCATTGGCGGTAAGGTTCGTGTAGGACAATGCGTTGACGGAAAGCGACCTTGCCGCTATGGCATTTTGATACTCGGACAAGGCCGCTTCGTAATTAGTTTGGTACTGGTCAAGAACCGCCGCCGCTATTGCCTGTTGGTTGTATAGTTCGCGGTATCGCGCCAGGTTGCTCTCCGCTAATTTAAGGTTGGCGGATGCCGCCGCCACTTGCGATTCGTTTTGTTTTGACTGTTCCCTAATATCCTTGGGGTCGATGGTCATTAAAACATCACCGGCGCGTACCGCGCTGCCGGCTTCGATGTAGCGGTGCAAAATTTTGCCGCTTACCTGGAACGCCATGTTCGTTTCATAGCGCCCGCAAACAAAACCTTCGTATACCAATGATTGCGTTCCGTCAGCTTGGCTGACCGCTTTCGTCTTGACAAAAGGAGCGATTTCCTTTGTCGCTTCTTCGTCGTCGCAACCGGCACAGAAAAACGTTGTCAATACAAACAACGGCAGCACCGCCGCCAAACCGTGTCGCATATTGTTACCTGCCTTTTGTGAATTTTTTGTTGTTGCGGTATGCTCTTTTGCGATATATTCTGCCAATGAAAATCAGCAACGTGGACAGAAATGCCGCAAACAATGCCGCCATTATACCACACGGCAAATGTTAAGGCAATAAAATGTTGTCTATCCGCTCCCCCCCCCTCATTTGAAAAAATTCTTGTCACGAAATTATGTAATGTGCTATAATTGCGGCGGTTTTTTTCACACATATTTAAGAAATCCGGTCGAAGCGGTTCACCGAATTTATACAATTACAAAACGGAGGAGATTTCAAAATGAAATCAACAACCAAAAAGTCATTGCTGTTGGGATTAGCGTGTATGTTTGCCGTAGGCCAAGGCTCGGCAAGCGCGGCTTCCGTCGCCGGCGGCGAATATTGGAACCTTTTGGACGATGAGGAATACCTGACGAAAGAAAAGCCCTTTGCTGTTTACGGCGGCTTGAAATACGAGCTTAACAAGCGTAGCGCCCCCGCCGACTATCCCGCCGCCTTGCACGAGAACAAACATCATGCCACGGCGTATGCCGGGTTCTCGTGGCTTTTTGCCGATAACTGGAAATTAAACGGTTATTTTAGCGGCGAGAGAAAATGGCGCCAGAACCGCAAAACCAAGAATGAAACCACGGTAAGCGGCTATGTGGACGGCAAAATCGGCGTGGTGAAGGTACGCGCCGGCGGTCTGCCCGTATTCGATTCGCTCAATTTGTCGGACGGCGGCTTGGTTGTCGGCAGCGGTATCGCCGGTGGACAAATCGAAGTCCCCGTCGGCGGCTGGAAGGTGTTGTTGACCGGCGGTTCCATGGATGCCGAAGGTTACGATTACACC
>CAJORE010000201.1 GCA_905236595.1 uncultured Selenomonadaceae bacterium
AAGGTCGGTATGTCCGTGAAGCTGCTCGGCGCGGCGATAGCGGCATTAGCCTTTAATATTTTTCCGCTCCCCATGGCTTTTGCCGATTTGCCGCCCATTATGCCCACCGGTGAAATTGAGCGCGGCATGGTCGGCGAGGCCTTCACCGTGGTGGACGACGAAGGTCTGCAATCCTTTAGGGTCGATGTGGTGGGTTTGATGGACGCCGGTAAAGGGACGCAGCCCATGATAATGGCCACCGCTTCGGGCGAGCTCATCGACCGCGTGGGCGGCGTGTTGCAAGGCATGAGCGGCAGCCCCGTTTACATCAACGGCAAATTGGTCGGGGCGGTGTCGGCTGGAATGAAGGAGATGAAGACCTCCACGTTCTTCATCACCCCCATCGAGGATATGCTGGAATTATGGAAATTGCCGGACACGAAAAACAAGATAATCTCCCGTGCCTTGGATATAAAAAAGGTGCAAGAAGAGAACCGCGCTTGGCGCGAAAAATTTTTCAAAAAAGATAAAAAATCGGCCGCGGCCGACGACAAGGTAACCGCATCGACCGCATCAATTTCCGCCGATAAGAAAGACGATGCGGAAAAAGCGGACGAAAAACCGGCCGAAGAAAAACGTGACGAACCGACCACGCCGGAAGTAAAAACCGATGATGCGCCGGTCGCCGATAATGACGCAGAGGCAAACGCAACGACCAACGAGCCGACTGACGACAAAGACGAAGCTACAAGCTCCCCCACCGTTTTGCCCGTTGAGCAAACGCCGAACATGGTGGTCAGCCCTCGGTCGGGTTGGTGTTTTTCCGGGTTCAACGACGTAGCGATCGGTTTTGCCGAAAAACATTTGTTGCCGCTTAGCGATGATGAGCCGGTGCAAACGGTGATAACCAATCGCGGCACGGATTATGACGCGCATTTGGAGCCGGGTAGCCCCATGGGGGTCGCTTTGGTGTACGGCGATTTTTCCGTTGGCGCAACGGGGACGGTCACGGCCGTTGACAACAAGCGCATTTTGGGCTTTGGCCACCAGTTTTTGCATAAGGGGAACGTCAGTTATTTTTTGACCGATGCTTCGGTTATCGGCACGATGTCCGGCCCGACTTCGGGCATTAAGTTGGCGACCATTGGCAATATAATTGGTCGCATCAACCAAGACCGAACGGCCGGCGTAGCCGGAGAATTGGGCGTTTTCCCGGCGGTCGTGCCCGTTAAGATAAAAGTGACGGACAACACCTTGGGGCGCGAAGATAATTACGGCGTGCGCATCGCCTATGACGAGAGTTTCTTGTCGCAGTTGACGTCGAGCGTGGCCTATGCGGCCATGGCCAAAACCACCGATTCTTTAGAGAGCAGCACCGCCACGCTGACCTTCACTGTGCGTACCGATGCGGCCACGGGCGGCGCGGTTTCGCGGAGCAATATGTTCTACAGCGCAACCGATGTCGGCCAAATCTCGGTGCTGGAATTGGCGCAGGTAATGAATATGATTTGTGCCAATACCGACCGCGAGTCCAACATCGTCGATATACAGATTGACGTGAAGTTGGAGCGCGGCCGCAAGACTGCTTCGCTCATTTCCGCCGTGCCCGATAAATTGAAAGTTCGCCCCGGCGACACCGTAAAATTCACCACGGTGATAAAGCCCTATCGTCAGGAAAAAGAGACGCTGGTCATTCCTTACACCGTGCCCAAAAATCAGCGGCCGGGCAATTTGACGCTTGATGTACGCGGCGGCGGTTTGGTGCCGTTGACGCAACTTACGGCGTTGCAACAGGTGGGCATTGATTTAAGTCCGCAGGAGGACAAAACCATTCCCGTGTCAACGAAATTGGATAATTTTGTCGGCACCGGCAAAAACAACGAAATCATTATCGCGCCGGGTGCGGTGAATGCTACGCTCGCCGACCAAAAGAAGGCGCTGAAAGCCGCCAAGAAAGCCGCTGCCAAAGCGGCCGAAGATGCGGCCAAAGCCAAATCCGCCAACAAAAAAATCACGCTCCTTGCCAACAAGAAAAAACCGGAGACCGACACGCGGTTCGCCACCGATTATATTATAGACAATGTTATTCACACGGCGTTGCAAGTGGTGAAGTGAAGGGGCAAAGAACTGCGGAAATTAGGTGCGGCTTAATCTTATTGGGGCGTATGCCTCAATAAGACTAAGAACCTGTTTTCACAGCCGAAGTGCGTCAGATTGACGAGATAATTTTTTGGCTGACGGTTTCAGGGGAAACGCCGTCGTACCTGAAAGGTACGTCAAGTTTTCCCTGAAGCAGTCAGACGGAAAATTAGCCGTCAAGATGGCGCGCGGCGGTTGTGAAAACAGGTTCTAAGCCGCACTTCAACGAAAATTTGTTTCCCCACCGTTCGTAACGGCAACAACACCATTCTCACATTTTGCGAATTTGACGGGAACACCGTTCATAGGGTATAATACCCGAGGTTCGGTGTGTTTTTTTATTTGCGGCGAAAGCGATAAATCCATTACGTTCGCTTTCCCGACCCTAAGAAAAACGGAAAATTTTTATGAGGCAACCGCGATGAGTTTGTTTACTGCGTTTGCCCGTCAACATTAAAATCATAGACAGGTGAAAAAATGGATTCGACCGATAACGAAAATAAAGACAATCAACCGGATAACGGTAATGCTTCTGGGGAGGAGCAAATTCCCGAGGGAAAAATCCTGCCCGTTAATTTGGAAAACGAGATGCGAAACTCCTACATTGATTACGCAATGTCGGTTATCGTGTCAAGAGCCTTACCCGATGTCCGCGACGGCTTGAAACCTGTGCATCGGCGCATTTTGTATGCCATGCAGGAAGCTGGTATGAATTCAAACAAGCCCTACAAGAAATCGGCGCGTATCGTCGGTGAAGTTTTGGGTAAATATCACCCTCACGGCGACAGTTCCGTTTATGACGCGATTGTCCGCATGGCGCAGGATTTTTCAATGCGTTACATCTTGGCGGACGGTCACGGCAACTTTGGTTCGGTGGACGGCGACCCTCCGGCGGCCATGCGTTATACCGAAGTTCGCATGAGCCGCATAGCCGAGCTTATGCTGGCGGACATCGAAAAAGATACCGTGGAATTTGTGCCGAACTACGACGAATCGCTTAAAGAACCACAGGTTTTGCCGGCGAAATTCCCTCAGCTGTTGGTGAACGGCACGGCCGGAATAGCCGTAGGCATGGCGACCAACATTCCGCCTCACAATATGCGCGAAGTCATTGACGGTACGATGATGCTCATCGAGCGCCCTGATGCTACCGTTGAGGAACTCATGCAGGTGATAAAAGGGCCGGACTTCCCCACGGCCGGATTGATTTTGGGCACACAGGGCATTCGCGATGCCTATATGACTGGGCGCGGTGTGATAAAAATGCGCGCCAAGGCGCATATCGAAGAAATGTCCGGCGGTAAGAACCGCATTGTCGTAACCGAATTGCCGTATCAGGTCAATAAAGCGCGGCTAATTGAGAAAATTGCCGACTTGGTGCATGAAAAAACCGTGGACGGCATAACCGAACTGCGCGACGAATCCGACCGCAACGGCATGAGCGTCGTAATTGAGTTGCGGCGTGACGTAAATCCCAACGTGATGCTCAACCAACTCTATAAGCACACGCAACTGCAGGAAAGTTTTGGCGTCATAATGTTGGCGTTGGTGGACGGCAAGCCGCAAATCCTCAATTTGAAGGAAGTTCTCCATTACTACATAAAGCACCAAGAGGACGTTATCACTCGCCGCACCCGTTTTGAACTGACCAAGGCGGAGGCGCGGGCGCACATCTTGGAAGGCTTGAATATCGCCCTAGGCCATCTGGACGCGGTCATAACCACCATTCGCGAAAGCCGCACGGCGGAAGTGGCCAAGGAAGCCTTAATCGGCTCGTTTGAACTAAGCGACAAACAGGCACAAGCCATTTTGGAACTGCGCCTGCAACGACTGACGGGCTTGGAACGCGAAAAAATCAACGAGGAGCGTCAGGAAACCTTAAAGGCCATCGAAGAGTACAAAAATATTTTGAGCGACGAACAGAGGATTTTGGATATTATCAAGAGCGAGCTTGCCGAAGTGAAAGAAAAATTCGGCGACGAGCGGCGCACTAAGATAACCGTGGACACTTCGGAACTGGCCGTTGAGGATTTAATCGCCGACGAAGACGTGGTTATCATGCTGACGCACAATAGCTACATTAAGCGTATGCCGCTTACGGCGTACCGCAACCAAAAACGAGGCGGACGCGGCGTCACCGGCATGGGAACCAAAGAAACGGACTTTGTGGAAAATATCCTCATAACTACGACCCACCACACGATACTCTTTTTCACCAGCCGAGGGCGCGTATTTTATCTGAAGGCGTACGAAGTAGCCGAAGCCGGACGCACTGCCAAGGGAACGGCTATCATAAACCTCC
>CAJORE010000202.1 GCA_905236595.1 uncultured Selenomonadaceae bacterium
CCGAAAAAATCCCTCGGCAATGGCACGAACTCATTTATGCAGTATTTCCTTGGCTTTACGCAAAAATTTTACAAAAAATTTTGCGCGAAGCTTGGTATCACCGTCGAGCAAAAGTGCTATAATTCGTTTTCGGACGGAGAACAAAAAAATCCGCCTTACGGCGGAGAATATTTTCGCTTAAGGTAGGCAAAACAATGGACATAAAAGATTTACGCGCCTTTTATGCCGTAGTCGAAGAAGGCAACATAAGTCACGCCGCCATGCGGTTGAACGTCACGCAATCGGTAATATCGCGGCAAATGAAACGTCTCGAAGAAAGTTTGGGCGTGCGCCTGTTTGAACGGGGCAACCGGCAAATTCGCCTTACGGACGCCGGTCGCGCCTTTCATTTGCGTACGGAAAACATCTTAGGGCTTTTGGACGGCGCCATTGACGAATTGCAAAACATCGAAGGCGGCGCCGCCGGAACAATCAAAATCGGCACGATTACCACCAGCGGCGCCTTTATCCTGCCGCGCCTCATTGCCAAATTCAACGAACAATTCCCCAACGTCAAGTTCGAGCTTTGGGAAGCGGACGGCTCACGCATTTTTGAATTGTTGGACAGCCGCATAATCGACATCGCCATAACGCGCACCCAAGCCGCCGACGATATTTATGCGTCAATCGTCCTTTCCGGCGAGCCGTTGATGATTATCATGCGCAGTGTGGCACCCATCGGCGATGCCAACGAAACGGTGCGCCTTGCCGAACTGAAAGACACGCCGCTGATTGTTCCGCTTCGTTGGCAAAGTGCGCTCATTGATTCGTGCCGCCGCTTGGGCTTTAATCCGAACATCGTTTGCGTAACGCGCAGTTCCATAATGGATTTGCTGTTCGTCCGGCAAAAAATGGGCGTCGCCATCCTGCCGGCCTTTGCTTTGGACATGACCAGCGGCGATGATCTCATTGCCAAACGGTTAATCGAACCGGAAATGACGACGCATACCGTGGTGTCATGGCTGAAAAATCAGCCGTTGCCGTTAAATTGCCGCCACTTCATTGATATGTTTCGCGAAATGTTTGCCACGCCTCCCGTAAATTCGTAATCGGCTATGGCTTAGACAGTCAATAGCCGTCGGGCATTGAACCACATTAACGACAAGATGAGGGCGAAAAACGCAACCGCCCCCGTCAACGGCAACAACGGAACGCCGAATTCAACGAGTGCGCCGCTGGAAAAAAGTGCGCCGCAAATCCCGGCAAACAAAGCCGCACCATGATTTTGCGCCGCAACCGTTTTTACGGTATGTGACAATTTGACGGTCGGTATCAAAGCATAAAGATCGCGACGCAAAACAAGATCCGTCGTCATGGGTTCATCTTCCGCCGTCGTCGTCGGCGCATTTTCTCCGGCGGCCTCCTCCGTCAAAAGCATCTTCGTCGGCGACCCGACCAGTACCGATAAATCTCCTGCCAAATAAACTTCCGCTTCCGTTTTGTTCGTCCCCACCACCGCGACAAACGAACCTTTGGCGCGCATCAGCTGTATTTCCCGTATCATCGCCAGCGGCCGCAAACCGTTTTGAATGGGGACGCCCGTTTCCCGCTCGATACTCGCCGCCAAACGTTTCGGTTCGTTGCCGAAAAAGCGCGTGACAAATCCCATGTCGTTGAGCATGGCAATCGTCTCAACCGCCATTTTGTTCACGTCGTCTTTAAGCGCGATAAGACCGCGAGTTATGCCGCCGCCGACAATAATCACGGGTATTTTGCCGTGATATGCAAGTTGGTCGGCACGAGTTGCCATTACTGCGGGAATCTGCATGGCAAATTCCTCTTCGACCCACGCAATGTCCCCGACGCGAAAAATCGTGCCGTTCAAATTGGCCTGCGCCCCGAAGGGCGTTTCAATAAACGACGACCGACGAAAAAGATCTGTCAAGCCGCGTTTGGCGGCGGCGTAATATATCGCACGACCGACGGGATGGTGCGCTCCTTCTTCGATTGTCGCCGCCAAAGTCAGCAACCGATCCTGTTCCATGCCGTTCATGCCGACAATGTCCGTTATCAACGGCCGCCCTTCCAAAAGCATTTGCGGGCGCGTAAACGCAATCGCATCTATTTGCCGCAAAGCATCGAAAGTCTTGAGCGCACGAACCTGCACGCCGTTGTCGGCGGCTTTTTTTTTGGCAAAACGAAAAGTAATCTTATCGCCCGCCCAATATAAGCACGGCGAAGTCAGCAAAAACACCGCCGCAAACATCGCAACATAAATCGTCGGCGCACCGTTTGCCGTAAAAATCGGCGACGCTGTCGCGCTTGCGGCTAAAGCGGCGCCGATTGTCCATAATATAAAATCGTTTTTGTTCATAAGGTCTCAGCCTTGAGCAAACAAGGAAATGAAATACGGGGCATCGCCCGTAACCGTTTGCCGTTCCGTCATCGGCGCGGCAAACGGCTGTTAAACATGGCTTTTTAAGGAAACGCTGCATTTTCCGTAAGTTCGTTAAACTTACGGATCAAAATAAACAATAATTTTTGTTCCGTGGTCGGTCAGCGTATTGGCGGCAATGCTTTGGCTCGTGGCAAACCCCGACCCCACCGCTTCAAAGGACAGATCGTTTTCACCGGCAAGGCCTGCCGCTTCGCGAATACTTTTGCCGCTAAAGTCGGGAACGACAACTTTGCCCGTCGGCACAGCGCCCACATAAGGCCGCTTAGCCGGCTTGGGAGCCGCCTTCGGTTTCGGCTTCGCCGGTTCGTCATCGTCGGCTGTCACCGTCGTTGAAGGCTCGATTCGCAAATACCGCAGTATTTTTGAAAAAATACTGCCCGCTATCGGTGCGGCAATTTGTCCGCCGTAGAACGTTCCCTTGGGATCGTCGATTATGACCAGCACCACGAATTGCGGATCCTCAACGGGCGCAAAGCCGCAAAAGGACGCAATGTAGTGGCCTTCCATGTAGCCCAACGCATCTTCGCGGATTTTTTGCGCCGTACCGGTTTTTCCTGCCACACGGTAGCCTTTGACCTTGGCTTTTTTTCCGCCGCCCGACGCAACCACTTCTTCAAGCAAGCCGATAAGCGTTTTGTCCGTCGCCGAATCAATGACGCGGCGCACTTCTTGCTTTTCTGTTTCGCTGTAAATGCTACCGTCGGCATTGCGTATCGACTTTATGATATGCGGTTTCAATAAAACTCCGTCATTGGCGATGGCCGCCATGGCCGTCACTAATTGCAACGGCGTGACGGCGATGCTTTGTCCGATGCTCGATGTGGCTATATCCGAATCGACCATTTCCTGCGGATTAAACAGCAAGCCGCTTTCTTCGCCGGGCAAGTCGATGTCGGTAGGTTCGCCGAAGCCGAACAATTCGGCATAATGCATGAGACGTTCCGCGCCCAATTTCAACCCGATTTGCGCGAACCCCGTGTTGATGGATGATTTTACAATTTCCGTGAACGTAACCGTGCCGAAACTTTCCCCGTTCCAATTCTGTATGCGCTTGTCGCTGACCATGACATAGCCGGGATCGACGTAGTAATCCCCCGGCGCAACGATTTTTTCCTGCAACGCCGCTCCCGCCACCATGGCCTTAAACGTCGAACCCGGCTCATAAATCGTCGATACGGCGCGGTTCCGCCAAGTAGTCGGATCGTAATCCCAAAAGCGATTCGGATTGTACGAAGGGCGTTGTGCCATCGCCAAAACGTCGCCGCTCTTTGGATCAAGCACCACGCAAGTTACGGCGTTGGGATTGTTGGCGGCTATCGCCTTATCAATTTCCTGTTCGACAATAAATTGGATGCCGCTGTCAATGGTAAGTTCGATGGTCTTGCACCGATCGCCGCGATAACGCTTGCGGGCAAAAATCGAATCCAAAATCGGTGTGGCGCTCCTGTCCGTGTAAATAAATTCCTCGGTGACCTCGCCCTTTATATATTTGTCCATGGCTTGCTCAATGCCGTCAAGCCCTTTATCGTCCGTCCCCACGAAACCTATGACGTTCGCCGCCAAAACATCGTTGGGGTAATAGCGCTTTGCCTCGTCGCGGAAACCCAAGCAGGCGCCGTATGATTTTTCGCGAATAACCTGCCGCACGGCTTCATACTCCGTCTGTTCCATGCGTCGTTTCACCCACGCGAAGCCGCCGCCCACGGCAATATCGTCCAATATTTCCTGCTTGTCCTTGCCGATAATCGGTGCCAAGTCCTCGGCGACGGCGTCGGCATTTTGCACATGATTGGGATCGACAAACAAGGATTTGGTCATGGTCGATACCGCCAACTCGCGCCCGTGACGATCAATTATGGCGCCGCGCGGCGATTGCACCGAATAATCAATGCCGACCTGGTTGCGCATCCGCTCGGCAAGCTCACCGCCCTGCACCAACTGAATCCACGCATAACGAAACGTCACAAGGCCGATCATGCCCAACAGGAATACCACCAGCGTACCGATGCGAGTCTGTACGCGCACACGATTTTTCCGCAACGTCATTTGTTTTTACCTTGGAAATCGGACACATCTTTACCTTCGCGCTTTTCCATGCCCGGATGATTTTCCATGCCCGGGTGATAGACACGGAAACAGTTCCTTCCCGATAATTTTGCCTCATAAAGAGCCACGTCGCTTTGTTGCGCCAGCAAATCAACGGGCAACGGCTCGTCGGGGGCGTAGGCAATGCCGGCGCTGACCGTAAGCCGACTGAGTTCCGCATCCATGCGATATATTGACAGCAACCGTTCCATAAAGTTTGCCAAATCCGCCTTAACATCCACCAGATCAATGTTCTTGGTTATGACGACCATGAATTCGTCGCCGCCCATGCGAACGTTCAAGGCATCCGGGAAGGACGATTTTAAGACTTCGGCAAAAACCAACAGCGCCGCGTCGCCGGTTTGGTGTCCGTAAGTATCGTTCACTTCTTTGAAATGATCCAAGTCCAAAGAGATAAGCGTAACTTGCGCCTCTTTGTCAAGCTTTTCGACAAACTCCTGCAAGTGGCGGCGGTTGGCCAATCCCGTCAACATATCATTGCGCGCCATACCTAAAATCACCTGGCTGTACGCCGAAAGTTTTTCGTGCATTTCCTTCAGTGCGCGTCCGGTGGCGCCCATTTCGTCGCGACGGTTGATAATTTCCTCCAAACGCTTGGCATCTTCGTCGGTAAGCGTCAAGTCGTTGTTCCCCAGCGCCGCCAAACGTTTGATGACAAATTTAAACGGCATTGCCAAACGTTTGCCGACTTCGTGCGCAAACAGGACAAAGAGGGCTTGGAGCGCCGCCAAGCAAAACAAACCGCGGGCAATGTCATGGTTTAAGACTTCCTCTTGCATCTTTTGCCGTCGAAGCAGTTGCCGATTTATTTCATCAACCCAAACACCCGTACCGATGACCCACTTATAAGGCTCAAAACTGACGGTGTAATTGCGCTTGGGCAAATATTCCGTCTCCCCGGGCTTTGGGTACAGGCTGTCGGTATAGCCGCCGCCCTCTTTGCGGGCTTCGTCAATGAAAGCTTTGATGATGTTGTTCCCCGCACCATCGACATACTCAAGGCGATCCTGCCCTTCTTCGGGTTGTCCGGGCAAGACAACGTTCACCCCGTCATACGTATCAATCCAAAAATAACCTTGGCCGTCGTCGTAACGAAGATTGCGTACAAGGCGTGCCGCTTCGGTTTTGGCCTGCGCTTCGGTCAGTTGCCCGGCTTTTTGCCGCGCATAAACATCCTTTATGGCCGACAACGCTATTTGCGTTTCGTTGCGTAATATTGAATCTATTTCCCGGGAGCGGTTCAGCAAATAGTCCTCGTTTTGCACGCGGTGCCAATAAGTGGAGCTGCCGATAAAAAGCACTCCCAAAGAAAGGGTGGTGACGAACGACACACAAGTCATAACAAAGGCCAGTCCGCTTGCCAAGGATTTAAATCTAAACATTTCGTCACCCCGGATTTATTATGAACAACGATTCTTGAGATGCCGTTAAAAAAATTCCGCCAAACGCCGAATGATTCTGCCCGCCAATTTATCTTTGCTGTCTAAAGGAAAATCTTCGGGCGCCCGTCCGTCGGCATAAAAAATCACGGCGGCATTCGTATCGGTATCAAAACCGGCATCCTTTCGGCTCACGTCATTGGCGACAATAAAGTCAAGATTTTTTTCGTCGAGCTTGCGTTTGGCGTATTCGGCCAAATTTTCCGTCTCGGCGGCAAAGCCGACCAAAATTTGCCCCGGTTGTTTTTGTTGACCAAGTTCGCGCAAAATGTCGGGATTCTTGACCAATTCCAACGTGAACGAATTCGCTTTCTTCTTTATTTTTTGCGGCGAATAATCTTTCACGCGGTAATCGGCCACCGCCGCCGTCATTATCACCGCATCGGCGTTGGCAAATTCCGCCAAGACGGCCTTTAGCATATCGTCCGTCGTAAGCGCCGATACCAAGCGAATGTTCGGTTCCGTCGGCAACGCAACCGTTATGTTGCCGGTCACCAAAACCACGTTCGCCCCGGCTCCGGCGGCCGCCCGTGCCGTCGCAACGCCCATTTTCCCGCCGGAACGATTGGCAATGAACCGCACGGGATCTATGGGGGCAATCGTCCCCCCCGCCGTGACGATGATTTTTTTGCCCGCCAATTTACCGTTGCAATCGTTTATAAGTTCGCTCCGAACACCGTTGTCGCGCCTATCAAAAAAACTTTTGACCTCGCCGACAATCGTCGGCGGCTCCGGCAACCGACCCGCGCCCACCGCACCGCAGGCCAAAACTCCGGCCGCCGGCTCGATAATCATAACGCCGCGTTCCTTTAGCAGAGCAATATTCTTTTGCGTGGCAACATTGTTCAGCATATCGGTGTTCATGGCCGGAGCAATCATAACGGGGGCTTTCGTCGCAAGAAGCACCGTCGTCAACATATCGTCGGCCATTCCGACGGCGGCTTTGGCGATGAAGTTGGCCGTTGCCGGCGCCACAAGCAACAAATCCGCCCAATCGGCCAGCGCAATATGTTCGACGTGCCGCTCCGTGCAATCGTCCCACATACTTGTCACAACGCGTTCGCCGCTCAACTCGGCAAAGGGACGCGGCGTGACAAATTCCTGCGCCGCCCGCGTCATTATCACCCGCACGGCAAAGCCGGCTTTCTTCAAACGACTGGTTATTTCCACCGCTTTATATGCGGCAATTCCGCCCGTCACACCAAGAACAACGTTCATTTTTTGCTCTTGCCCCGCGCATCAATCAAAAAGTCCGAATAATCGTCGTCGCTTTGGGACGACAAATCCTCATCGCCGCTTTTGGCGCCGACAACGTCATAATTGTCGTATTGTGCGCTTGCCGTTTCCTCGGCGGCTTCCCGGTCGATTCCTTCGGCAACTTCCTCTGTGGCTTCTTCCGCAGTCTCCTCCGTCTCGATTATTCCCGGGACATAACGAATCTTGCCTTCCAAAATCTCCTCCAAAGCATTGGTCACGTCCTTTACGGAGCGTTCCCGCGTGCTCCTGACCGGGGATTTTGCCAATATCTGCCGCGCCCGGCGCGCCGCCAACACCACTAACGAATAACGGCTGTCAATTTTTTTCATCAATGCGTCGGTCGAAGGATTGACCATGCTCATGGGGGCATTATGTGCCATCAATTTTTCGTCACCTCATCCAATATATCATTGCAGCGACTTGCCTTGCAGTGTTCGGCGGCAATTATCGCCGCAATTTTATCCACCGCATTATTTACTTCGTCGTTGACCACCAAATAAGTATACCGCTTGGCGCGCTCAAACTCGACATCGGCCGCCGCCAAACGTTTGGCCACCGCTTGTTCGTCCTCGGTGCCGCGACCCGTCAGCCGCTTTCGCAATTCTTCCTTTGATGGCGGCAACAAAAAAACAAATACGCCGTCGGGAGCCTTATCCATGACGTTTATCGCGCCTTGAGTGTCAATCTCCAAAAGCACGTCTTTACCGGCCGCAATATGTTTGTCAACTTCGCGGCGTAACGTTCCGTAATAGGCACCGCCGTATACGTCGGCATACTCCAAAAAAGCGTCCGCCGCTATCTCCCGTTCAAATTCCTCGCGGCTCATGAAGTGATAATTGACCCCGTCCTTTTCGCCGACCCGGGGAAGGCGCGTTGTCGCCGACACCGAAAAAACAAGATTCGGCAACTTATCAAAGAGCGCCTTTATGACCGTTCCTTTGCCCGTACCCGACGCCCCCGATATGACGATAAGCAGCCCGCGCCGATTGTTACCGTAAAATGCCATACTCCAATCCTCCGACCGCAGTCAATCGTTGCCCAATATGCGCCCCGCTATTGTCTCGGGTTGCAACGTTGACAAAATAACATGATCGCTGTCACAAATTATCGCCGCCCGTTTGCGCCGCCCTTGCGTGACATCAATCAACAACCCGCGTTCCTTGGCTTCGGCGCATATTCGCTTAACGGGCGCCGAATCGGGATTGACAATGGCCACGATGCGATTCGTACCCACAATATTGCCAAAGCCGACGCTGATGAGCCGCGCTCCCGTGCCGCCGGCGACAAACGTCCCCGATGCGCCGACGGCTCGGGAAACATTCAGCGGTTTGTCGGCGACGGATTTTGCGGCGGTTTCCGTTTCGCCTGTTGTCGGTTCGCCGACTTTATCCTTGGCCTTCTTGGTTTTGGCAACCCGTTTTTTGGCATCCCTGTTCAATTCATTCTTGCCTTCATCATTCAATGTTTTGCACCTGCTCCCGCAACTTTTCGTTCTCGCTTTTAAGCGTAATGCAAATTTGCGCCGCCGTAACGTTATTAGCCTTTGACCCTATGGTATTGACCTCGCGATTTATCTCCTGGAGCAAAAAGTCCAATTTGCGTCCGACGGGTTCGCTTGAAGACGTCGCCGTTGCTTCGGCGATAAGCGAACCGAACTGTGCCAAATGACTTTTTAAGCGCACCACTTCCTCGGTGAAATCAATGCGATCGGCATAAAGCGCAACTTCCTGCACCAATCGTGCGGCGTCCGCTTCGGCGCCTTCCGGCAACAACTCACCAAGCACGCGTTCGATGCGTTCGCGATACGCCGCAACGATCGTCTCACCAAGCCCGGCCAATTTGCTATCGACCAAATCCGTCATGTAATTGAGCCGCGCCGAAAAATCGGCGGCCAGCGCCGCGCCTTCGCGTTCGCGCATGGCAATTAAAGCGGTGAGCGCCTCTTCGGTAGCCGCCAAAAGGTCGCGCCGTACGTTGCCTTCGCAATAATCCGTCCCCGCCGAATCCGATTGAGTGATAATGCCGTCAAAAGCGGCAACTTCCTTTATGTCATTCGGGCGCGGCAGTTTCAAAAGGGTTGCCAGTTCGCCCAAGGCACGATCGTACGAAAGCGCCAAGTCGCGGTTCACCTGCAAAGCCGTCGCCGCTTCCCCCGTTTCTTTCAACGTAACTTTAACTTCGGTTTTGCCGCGGGCAATATGCTTTTTTAAGAGTTGCCTAAGTTCGATTTCGGCGGCAAACAACTGTTTCGGCAAGTAAAAATTAGCGTCAAAAAAGCGTTGGTTGACGGTTTTAATCTGCACGTCAATCCGATAATCCCCGGTGGTTATCCGGCCTGCGCCGAAACCGGTCATCGACCGTATCATAATGCGTAGTCCCCTTCGTAAACTTTTACGGCAGAACCCGTCATCAACACATGATTATCCGACGCTGACCATTTAATGTTGAGCGTGCCGCCGTCAAGGACAATTTGCGCTTCGCGTCCGGTGCGCCCCGTAAGCGCGGCGGCGACCAACGTCGCACAAGCGCCGGTGCCGCACGCCATGGTAATGCCGGCGCCACGCTCCCATACGCGCATCCTGATGGTTGAAGCATCCTTTACTTCGGCGAATTCGACGTTGACCCCTTCCGGAAAAAATTCGTGCTTTTCAAAAAAACGGCCGATTTTCTCCGGCGCTTGCGCCAAAACAAATTCGTTTTTATCAGCAAAAACGACACAATGGGGATTGCCCATGGAAACGCAGGTCACCGTAAAATTTTGGCCGCCTACGGTCAATGCGGCATCAACGACTTTTTCGTCACCGTAGCCACCGGCCACGGGAATTTTGTTGCCCGACAAAACAGGCTCGCCCATGTCAACCGACACGTCCGTGCCTTCTTGGACAAACGGGCGCATTATCCCCGCTTTCGTGCTTACGGCAAACCGGCGCTCTTTCGAAATGTCGTTATCGTAGGCGTAACGCGCCAAACAGCGCAAACCGTTCCCGCACATTTGCGCTTCGCTGCCGTCGGCATTAAATATGCGCATGGCAACATCCGCCGCCGCATCTTCGGAGCGTTTGATAAGAATTACGCCGTCGGCGCCAACGCCGAAATGCCGATCGCAAATACTCGGCGCCGTTTCGGCAAAACGAGCGTCATCCACCGCAACATCGCCGTTAATAAGATCAAATATGACAAAATCGTTGCCGCATCCCTGCCACTTGCTAAAATGCATAACAATCGCTCCCCGCACCTTTTTAATCCTTTGATTTTACTATACTTCGCGTGGCTTGGCAAGTAAGGCACGCCGCGCCAAAATGTGCTTAAATTTTCGTTGGGCAACGAAATATGCCCACGCCAAAGGGAGACAAGCTCCCAACCATGCCAGGGGGTTGGCGAAACACGCGCCCAAAAAGCCGTAATATTTCACGAGGAAAACAGCCGCCGCCACCCGCATCAAAAGTTCCATGATACCGGCCAACGTCGGCACGGTGCTTTGCCCCAACCCCTGCAAGGTATAGCGAAAAATAAACAGCAACGCCAAAATAAAATAGCAAAGCCCGTTGACCACCAAGTATAAGCGCCCGTAACCGATTACTTCGTCTTGCCCGTCGCCCACAAACAGATACATTATGTCCGTGCCGAAAGTTATGTTGAACGCCGCCGCCAAAAACGCGAACCCAACCGACATGCACACGCATTTTTTCACGCCTTCGATTATGCGATCGTATTTGCGTGCGCCGTAATTTTGCGCGGTATACGCCGCCATCGCCATGCCGAAGCTCATCATCGGCATAAGCGCCACGGCGTCAACCTTTTGCGAGGCGGCATACGAAGCAACCGCGACGGCTCCCAAATTGTTGAGCGCCACCTGCAACACCACCGCCCCAACGGCGATTATCGAGGCTTGAAACCCCATGGGCAAACCGATTTTGAGGTGCGCGTACAGCGTCTTGCGATCAAGGCCTCTTATATCCTCTGCCGTCAAATGAATGGCGGGAACTTTGCTTTTGATATACCAAAAGCAAATGATATTGCCGCAAAATTGCGAAGCAACCGTCGCCAAAGCGGCGCCTTTTATTCCCCAGTCCAAAACCAAAATGGCGATGGGCTCCAAGACAATGTTTATTATCAGCGCTGTCGCCAAAATAATCGTCGGCGTCCGCGAATCACCGAGAGCGCGAATAATATTCGTCTGCATTTGAATGAGGACGAACATGACGATTCCGCCGTACACCACGGAAATAAAGGTCGTCGCCCCTTCCAAAATTTCGGGCGGCGTTTGCATCAGCACCAGCATTTCGCGGCATAACGTCAATCCAAAAAACGTCAAGACAAATGACGCCCCGAGACTTAAAACGAGGCAGGCGGCCACGCTTTTTTTGACGCCTTCCGCATCGCCGGCGCCAAACCTTTGCCCGGTGTAAATGGAAAAACCGGCCGTCATGCCGATGACAAATCCCAACATCAAAAACATCAACGAGCCTGTGCAACCGACCG
This sequence comes from uncultured Selenomonadaceae bacterium, assembly GCA_905236595.1. GTDB lineage: Bacteria > Bacillota > Negativicutes > Selenomonadales > Selenomonadaceae > CAJORE01. The sequence continues at coordinate 11,722 of CAJORE010000202.1, forward strand.
CCGCCAACGCCGTAACGCCCAAAAAGCGACCGACGATGAGCGTATCGACAAAAGCGTACAGCTGTTGAAAAATATTGCCGGCGATAAGCGGCAAGGTGAATGCCAATATCAAACGCGCCGGATTGCCTTCCGTTAAATTTCTCATAAAACCGCGATTGCTCCAAACTTACTTCAAAAAAACTTTGTTCCCATTCGTCGGGTGCCGCGTCGCGATTAAACGGCAAAGCGTCAAGGAAATTATTGCGACACGACCGAAGTAGTATAGCATAATTTCGCACAGAGTGCCGTGATTTTTTTTGCGACGACAAAGGAAATAAATTTTTCACGGCGAACAACAAAACATCAATTACATACGAAATCAGCTGATATAGAGATTGTATCCAGGGAGGACTTATGGGTACCAAGCAAAAATTCGACGAGCTTGCCTCGACCGATCAAAAAGTTTTAATCGGCATATACGGACCGCAAGTCAATCCGGAAGGACGAGGCTTAAGCCGCTACCCGATAAAATACGTCGTTGCCCTCAACACGGGCGAAGTGGCCGTTGCCCGAAAGATGGCGCAGACCCTTTATAAAGTCAAAGGTACGTTGATGCCGAATTTGTTCAATCGCGCCGTGGCCATCGCAACTTTGCGCCAAGACATTTTCCGCACCGGTTATTGCCAAACGGACGGCAACAAAACTTGGGCGGTAATCTTTGACACCAAAGGCGGACAAATCGAACAACAGCCCGTGCTTTTTCGCAACATGGAAAGCATGGACGATGACGAGATCGACGAAACCTTGGGAAAAATCGCCGCCGCCGATTTGCGCCAAAACATCGACTTACGCTACCCGTCGCTTATTCGCTTCACCGTTTGCCACACCGACGCCGACGAATACGCCGTAATCGTAACAATGCCCTCGTTGCTTCAGGCAAACTTTGACTTTGCGGCGTTTATCCGGGTGGCGCTGGGGCATACACCGGCCAATGATGCCGAACAAGCGTGGCAAGATTCGCTGGCGACGGCTACCGCCACATCGTTGCCGGTTGTCAATTATTGGTCGCGCATCTTGAACCATTTGCCCGACATTCCGTTGTTGCCCGGCGCGAAATACGCATCTCCCGGCGCCGTACCGCGTGACGATGGGCAAACGGCATTCGTCATGAACATTCCCGCCGATATTTTATCCGAATTAAAAACCCGCGCCAAGTCAAATCGCCTGATGTTGGCGGCGATATTGGAAACGGCGTGGGCGCTGATGTTGCAAAATTTCAACAAGGTTCGCGACGTAACGTTCATCATTGTCCCCACAATGAAGGATGGTGACGAACGGCGACACAGCGGGAGCGTTATCCCCGTACGCGTAAACACACCCGAAGACATTATCGTTCGCAATGTCATCGACGGCGCTTTCAAACAATTGGTGGTGTCAATGCCCTATGCCTGTTACGATCGCACGGCCATCGACCAAATCATCGTAAAGCAGGGCAAGAATTTTGACCACATTCTTGATTTTTGCCACTTGGAAGGGCGCGACAAAAGATATTCGGAAATAATCGCCGAACCGGACGGCAAGGTTGTTTCCGTAACCTACCGCGATCTTAGAAGCATCAACCGCTTGAACGTCGTGTTCCGCTATGACGAAAACACTATTTCGGTATCTTTTTTCGGCAACAAAAACACCTTTGCCGTCACCGACCTGGAATTTTTGGCGCGAAGTTATTTTTTGACGATCCGGCAAACGTTGACCGACTGGGATGCTCCGTTGGATTTCTTTGCCGAACGCTTGACGGCACGGCAAAAAGCGGACGGAACAAAACCCGTCGGTATCGACCGCAAAGAACTGCAAAATTTCGTATCGACCCTGTCTTTGCTTAAGGATTGTGAAGTTGGCCTTATCATCGAAATAATGAATATCGTCGTACTGACAAAATATTTTGAGGGCGACCGAATCTCCGGCAGCGAAATCAAGGAAAATATGCTCTTTGTGTACGAAGGCCGTATCGCCCGAAACATTGACCTTGGCGACGGTTGGTACAATGTTCTTGACATCGTCAAAGAAAAACAATGGTTAAACGATACGGTTTTCATCGCCACCGACGGCAAAAACGACGAATCATTTGAAGTTTTATCGGAATACGCCGTTGTGTTGTCGATACCGATTAAAGTGGTTCTTGCTTTGCTTAACAAACATTTGCCCTTTGCGATGGGCATAATCCATAGCCTGTCAAGAGTAACCGACCGCTACAGGAAACTGTGGATGCGCGC